>CAJUFV010000237.1 GCA_910585795.1 uncultured Clostridia bacterium
AATATAAGTTGAATGAAATACGGTAGAATGGAGATTGAAAATGAAAGCAGCAATAATTGGTTTGGGCTTAATAGGAGGCTCAATAGCGCGCAGACTTCGGGGTTTTTATGACTGTACAATTGCGGCGTATAACAGAACGTCTGAAACGCTTCTACTGGCGAAACAGGATGGTGTGATAGACGAGGGAAGCTCTGACCCCGCGGAGGTTATGGAAAATGCCGACCTTATTATTTTATGTCTGTATCCGCAGCTTAATGTGGATATGATAAAAAATAATATTCCGCACATTAAATCGGGAGCAGTTATTACTGACGTTTCGGGAGTAAAAAGCTTTATGATTGATGAGCTTGCAAAAATACTGCCCGATGATGTTGATTTTATTGGGGCGCATCCTATGGCGGGACGTGAGGTTGGAGGATATAAAAGCTCAACGGATACTCTTTTTAATAAAGCGTCATTTCTTATAACACCGACGTCTAAAAATAAGTCTGAAAATATAGCTCTTATACGTGAGCTTGCGGAATATATAGGATGTAAGCATGTTGTTACTACAACTCCTGAGGAGCATGACGCAATAATTGCCTATACAAGTCAGCTTATGCATGTAGTCGCAGTGGCCTTGTGTGATAATCCTATGATTGAACGTTCGACATTTTTCAGTGCGGGAAGTCTTAGAGATTGTACGCGTGTCGCGATAATCAATGCGGAGATGTGGAGTGAGCTGTTTGTCGAAAATAAAGATGCTCTTGTTGAAAGAATACATGAAATGCAGAACAGCTTGGGTAAAATTGCGGATGCGGTTGAAAATAGTGACCGTGACGAGCTTGAAAAAATAATGAGGCATGCGACAGCTCAAAAAATGAAATGGCTGATGGACTGATAAAAAGGAGGAATAATATGCCGAGAAATGATGAAGAAAAAAAAGGATTGTCTCTTTTAGGAAATAAAAAAACGGTTTATTCGGACACATATGCGCCGGAGGTTCTTGAAACTTTTGTAAATAAGCATCCGGATAATGATTATATGGTTACTTTTGACTGTCCTGAATTTACATCGCTGTGTCCTATCACGGGCCAGCCTGACTTTGCTCATATTAGAATTAACTATATTCCAAATATAAAAATGGTTGAATCTAAATCGCTTAAGCTGTATCTTTTCAGCTTTCGTAATCAGGGTGATTTTCATGAGGATTGTATTAATATAATTATGAAAGACCTTGTGAAGCTGATGGAGCCGAAGTATTTAGAGGTTAAGGGCATTTTTACGCCGCGCGGCGGAATATCAATTTATCCGTTTGCGAATTACGGAGAAAAAGGTACTAAATATGAAAAAATAGCTGAAAACAGATTGTTTGACAGCTTAAAGGAGAGATAGTATGAAAAAAGCAATTGTTGTTCTTTCAGGAGGACAGGACAGTACAACCTGTTTGTTTTGGGCGATAAATAGATTCGGTAAAGAAAATGTTTGTGCGGTAGGTTTTGATTATGGTCAGCGTCATAAAAAAGAGCTTGAATGTGCAAGGGAAATATGTGAGGATGCCGAAATAAACTATGAAGTAATACCCACTCCGATTATAAATCAGTTATCGGCAAATTCGCTTACGCGCGAGAATATTCCTGTTGAGGAAACAAAGCCTGAAGGCGCACCGCCTAATACCTTTGTAGAAGGAAGAAATCTTTTATTTCTGAGTTATGCGGCAATTTATGCTAAAACACACGGTACAACGGACCTTGTTACAGGCGTATGTGAGACGGATTTTTCAGGTTATCCTGACTGCCGTGATGTGTTTGTAAAATCACTGAATGTAACGCTTAACCTTGCGATGGATTACAATTTTGTAATTCATACGCCTCTTATGTGGATAAATAAGGCTCAGACATGGAAAATGGCAGATGATTTGGGCGCGCTTGATATTATTTATAATAAAACGCTTACTTGCTATAATGGTGTTATGGGTCAGGGCTGCGGACATTGTCCCGCGTGCGAATTAAGAAGAAAAGGCTATAAAGAATTTTTGGAGATGAAAGAATGTACGAGGTAAAGAAACGCTTTGAAATAAGCGCAGCACATAAATTGACGCTTGATTATAATTCAAAATGCACAAACTTTCATGGTCACAACTGGATAGTTGACGTATATCTGCGAAGTAAAACGCTTGACCAAAATGGTATGGTCATGGATTTTACGCATATAAAGCATAAAATTCAGGATAAATTTGACCATAAGGTTATAAATGAAATTGTTGACTTTAATCCGACGGCTGAAAATCTTGCAAAATATATTTGTGACGAGCTTGCTCCGTTTTGTTATAGAGTAGACGTTCAGGAAAGTCAGGATAATACTGCAAGCTATATTAAGGATTAAAAAATATCAACTGATTATATCAGGGGATACAGATTAGAAATGTGTGGTAATGTTTACGGCGTATAAAAAATACATTTCTTGGTTATCGCAACATAATTAAAATCATATATTAAAACAATATATTGTTTTAAAGAGCGTGTATTTTTGTCAAATAGAAAAAATGGAATATTGCTTAAATTATTATTTAGTTATGTCGCAGATAATATATCATAAAATAAATATATTTTCAAAAAAAAGGAAAAAATAATGAAAGTAGTTGAAATATTTGACAGCATAGACGGCGAGGGTATACGCACAGGTCAGCCGGTAACCTTTATACGGCTTGCAGGCTGTAATCTGCGCTGTTCCTATTGTGACACGGTCTATTCCCTTTTTGGTGAGGAAACACCATGCGAATATACAGAAATGACTGTTGAGGAAATAGCTTCAAAAGTAAATAAAAACTATAAAAAAATAACGCTTACCGGCGGAGAACCGCTTATTAACACGGAAAGCAGTGAGCTTGTAAATCGTCTTACCGAAATGGGATGCGAGGTAAATATCGAAACAAACGGAGCTGTTGATATTACTGAATTTTTAAATAATATAAAATTTAAGGACGGCTTGTTTTTTACGATAGATTACAAGTTGCCTTCAAGCGGCATGACGGAGAAAATGCTGTGGAATAACTTTCTTAATCTGCGTCCGTGTGACGTAATAAAATTTGTTGCCGGTTCAGATGAAGATATTAAGCTGACAATAGATATAGTTAAAAAGCTGAAAGAGGTTTATTCGAAAATGCCCCATATATTTATCGGCGCGGTTTATGGTATGCTTGACGCGCGGTATCTTGTTGATATTATACTTAAAGAACCCTCGCTCGCTGAAGCAAGATTTCAGGTTCAGCTTCACAAAATTATATGGGACCCTGACGAAAGAGGCGTATAATAAAAATATGCGGATTGTTTTTCTGGGACGTGAAAGGAATTAATATGAAAAAAGAATTTAATCACGAAAAAATAAAAGAAGCTATACGTACTATTATTACTGAACTTGGAGATGACCCTGACAGAGCAGGACTTGTTGAAACACCTGACAGAGTAGCGCGTATGTATGATGAGGTATTTGAGGGAATGCGTTATACCAATGATGAAATAGCGCAGATGTTCAATAAATGCTTTGAAGATGTTTCTTCCAATGACCTTGTAATTGTCAAGGATATTGAAGTGTTCAGCTATTGTGAGCATCATTTGGCGCTGATGTATAATATGAAATGTCATGTGGGCTATATTCCGAATAAAAAAGTAATAGGTCTTTCTAAAATTGCCAGAATATGCGATATGGTCACTAGAAGACTTCAATTGCAGGAACGAATTTGCGCTGATATTGCGGAAATTATACAAAAAGTGTGTGATACCGAGGATGTTATTGTGGTAGTCGAGGGCGAGCATAGCTGTATGACTGCGCGCGGAATTAAATCGCGCGGCGCGAAAACACGTACAAGCGCAATACGCGGACTTTTTGATACAGACCATGAGTTACGCAATGAATTTTATAGTCTTATCAAAAATTAAAAAACTGCTGTATATTAAATACGGCAGTAATATTTTATGGTAAAGGAATATTTAATTTTTGTAAAAGCTCATTCGCGCGGCGTATTTGTTTTTTACGGTATTCAGCTATACAATGAGTGTCTGAACCAATGCTGACAGGAATTTTACCGTCTCTTATAAGCTGCTGTTTTTTCTCATTTGTAAGAAAATCATAATAATACATGTAGTTACCGGACGTGTTCAGCTCCCAGAAAATATTGTTGTTACGCAGAACCTTTATAATATCAAGTCCGTACATTTCGCCTAGCTTAAAAATATCTGTATGAGCAAGACCTGCTTTGCATTTAAATAATCTGCGCCACTCAATAAATTCATAAAAATCCATCGCTCTGGTATCGTCCAGACATTCAAACAAAACGTAATCAAACATTTCTGTCGCTTTCGGAAGCGCTTCAGGCGGTGCGGGGCGTGTACCTATTTCAAGACCGCATAATATTTTTATTTTATCCGAGTATTTTATTTTGCAGCGCTGAATATACTCGTAATAAGCGGAAAGATTATTACCAATTGTAAACTGATGGTCGGTTATACCAATCACATTGACACCGGCGTGTATTGCGTTTTCAATTATTTCTTCGGGCGTATTAGAGCCGTCATAACTGAATTTTGTATGATTATGTAAATCAACCACGTACATTGACAGTTCCCTTCCTTTCAGAATATACTATAATTATATCATAAATCTCATTAAAATTCAATCGCATAGAGCATAATTTATTTACAAATAATATAAATTATGATAAAATATATTAACATGGAATATGGAGGAGCAATATATGGATATTTGTGTATTTGGTGCATCAAGCAGTATAATTGACAAATCTTATGTAGAACAGATTGAGGAATTCGGTCGTGGTATGGCAAAAAGAGGTCATGGACTTATATACGGTGCAGGAGCTTCCGGTCTTATGGGAGCGGTTGCCAGAGGTGTTAATGAAACCGGCGGTAAAATTATTGGCGTTGTTCCAGATTTTTTTGAAGACGAGGATATGGGTGTTGACGGAAAAATCTATCAGGATTGTACCGAGCTTATAAAAACTGACAGTATGCGTGAAAGAAAACGTATAATGGAAGATAGAGCTGACGCGTTTGTTATTGTTCCGGGAGGAATAGGCACATTTGAGGAGTTTTTTGAGGTGTTTACGCTTAAACAGCTTGAGAGACATAATAAGGCAATTGCTATACTTAATGTAAACGGGTATTATGATGCGATGATAAAAATGCTTGATGTGGCGGTTGAGGAAAAATTTATGCGTGAAGCGTGTCATATGCTTTACAAGGTATTTGAAGATTACGGAGAGATGCTTGATTATATTGAAAGCTATAAGGCGCCTAAAATAAATGTTTTTCTTACAAAAAATATAGAGAATATATAAATAATAAATCAGAAAGAGAGCGGATTTATGCAGGACGGAGTAAAACTTGAGCGTAAGACAAAAGAAGAATTAAAACAAATAGCGCAGGGACTGGGAATAGAGAAAATTTCGGCGCTGAAAAAGGACGATATTATTGCCTTAATACGTGCTAAAAGAGAAGAGCTTGCACAGGCTCAGGCACAGAAGCCACAGACGAAAAAGCGCGAGCGTCCGTCAGATGTAGTTGAGGTAAGCGGAATTTTAGACGTTATGTCAGACGGATTCGGATTTCTTCGTGTGGAAAATTATATGTCAAGTAAGAATGATATATATGTTTCGCCTACACAAATACGTCGGTTTAATTTGAAAACCGGCGATGAAATAGTAGGAGACTGCCGTCCATCGCAGGAGGAAGACAAGTATTCACCTCTGCTTTTTGTAAAGACAATAAATAGTGACCCGATTGATATTGCATTAAAACGCAGACCGTTTGAAAAGCTGACACCTATTTATCCTAAGGAAAAGCTGTCGCTTGACACAGGCGAAAGAGAAAAGAGCGCGTCAAGGCTGATTGATTTAATCGCTCCGATAGGAAAGGGTCAGCGCGGAATGATTGTTGCTCCGCCGAAAGCCGGTAAAACAACAATTATAAAGCAAATAGCGCAGTCTGTTTCAAAAAATTATCCGGAAGTAAAACTGATTGTCCTACTGATTGATGAGCGTCCTGAAGAGGTAACTGATATAAAACGCTCTATAGACGGAGAGGTAATAGCTTCGACGTTTGACCAACAGCCGGAGAATCACTGTAAGGTTGCGGAAATGGTACTTGAAAGAGCGTCAAGACTTGTAGAACAGAAGAATGATGTTGTCATTCTTTTAGATTCAATAACAAGACTTGCCAGAGCGTATAACTTGACAGTAGCGCCTACAGGCCGGACACTTTCCGGAGGACTTGACCCTGACGCGCTTTTTAAACCGAAAAAGTTTTTCGGAGCCGCGCGTAAAATAGAAGAGGGAGGTAGTCTTACTATTCTGGCGACGGCTCTTGTGGAAACAGGAAGTCGTATGGACGATGTGATTTTTGAGGAGTTCAAGGGTACAGGTAATATGGAGCTTAAGCTTGATAGAATTTTACAGGAAAAGCGTATTTTTCCGGCAATTGATATTCTTAAATCAGGTACGCGCCGCGAAGAGGATTTACTCAGTAAAAAAGAGCTTGAGGCAAGCTGGATAATTCGCCGTGAAATGAATAAGGGCGCTAATTCCGATGTAATGTCAAGACTTCTGCAATATATGCGCAGTACGAAGGATAATAAAGATTTTGCGGATTTAATGATAACAAACTTTGGTAAATAAAATTTTTCTATACTTATTATAAAAGAGCTTGAGAGGGATGTTAAAATGCTAAAAGGAAAAACAGTGTTGCTTGGAGTTACAGGCAGTATTGCCGCGTATAAAATTGCTAATCTTGCGCGTATGCTGGTAAAGCAGAATTGTGACGTGCATGTACTTATGACTCGGAACGCGGCTAATTTTATCAATCCCATAACATTTGAGACACTTACAAAACATAAATGTCTTATAGATACTTTTGACAGAAATTTTGAGTACAGTGTAGAGCATGTAGCTCTGTCGAAAACAGCGGATGTAGTTATGATAGCGCCTGCCAGCGCAAATGTAATCGGTAAAATTGCAAATGGTATCGCGGATGATATGCTGACTACAACAATCATGGCGTGTACCTGTAAAAAAATTATTTCTCCGGCTATGAATCATAATATGTTTCATAATCCGATTGTTCAGGATAATATAAAAAAGCTTCGAGGCTATGGTTATGAAATTGTCAGTCCCGCTTATGGTATGCTTGCAAATGGTGATACTGGTGATGGCAGAATGCCTGATGAGGAGCTTTTGATGGAATACATAATAAGAGAAATTGCTTTTGAAAAGGATATGAGCGGAAAAAAAGTGCTTATAACGGCCGGAGCTACTATGGAGGCTATTGACCCTGTAAGATATATTACTAACTATTCAAGCGGAAAAATGGGATTTGCGCTGGCAGAAAACGCCATGCGCCGTGGAGCAGAGGTTACTCTTGTTACAGGTAAATATGAAGTAAAACCTCCTGAATTTGTGAAGATAATAAATGTAAAGAGCGCGAAAGAAATGTATGATGCTGTTATGGGCGTTGCTGCTGATATGGATATAATTGTCAAAGCAGCGGCGGTTGCTGATTACAGACCGAAAATTACGGCAAAGGAAAAAATAAAGAAAACGGATGCAGATATGTCAATTGAGCTTGAGCGTACTGATGATATTTTGAAAACGCTTGGTGAAAGAAAAAAGGCTGGACAGTTTATATGTGGTTTTTCAATGGAAACAGAAAATATGCTTGAAAATTCGCGCGAGAAACTTAAAAAGAAAAATGCTGATATGATTGCGGCAAATCATTTAAGGCAGGAGGGCGCGGGATTTGGTACAGATACTAATATTATTACGCTGATTACTGAAAATGATGAGGTACAGCTTGGCAAAATGACAAAAAGTCAAGCCGCTGAGAAAATATTTGATTATATTTTAAAAAAATAAAGGAAATGTATTATGTATGGATATGAAACTTTTCATGATGAACTGATGATAAATTTAGTAGAGTCTGTACACAGAGGAACAAGCTCTCATGCATATATATTTGAAGGTGAAAAGGGACTTGGAAAGCTTAATTCCGCGAGATTATTCGCGGCGGCTCTTACATGTTCCAATATAGATATTTCACCATGCGGGGTTTGTTCTGCTTGTATTGAAGCGAAAGCAAATACTAATCCTGATATAATATATGTACGTCCTAAAAAGGATAAAAAAAGTATTGGCGCGGACGATATGCGCGAGCTGGAAGAAGATGTGGCTATAAAGCCTTTTAATTCAAACCATAAGGTATATATTTTTGAAGATGGTATGCAGCTTACAGACGCGGCGCAGAATACGTTTCTAAAGACTTTTGAGGAACCGCCGGAATATGCTGTGTTTATAATCGTTATTGAAAATACCGCATCCTTGCTGCAAACAGTTTTATCACGCTGTACGCATATACATTTTCCATGTGTAAGTGATAAAATTGTAGAAGAGTATATAAAAAAGCAGTATCCGGAGGAACAGGAACGTTTGTCATTTCTTATAAAATACTGCGCCGGTGTTCCAAAGATGGCGGACAGTGTAATTAATGATACTGATTTTGAGTTATTAAGAACCGCTTCTTTGAATATGTTTTCAGTGCTGTTTTCTTCAAATAAACGTTCGGCGTTTGATGTGCGCAAATTTCTTGATGAGAACAAGGAAAAAGCAATGCAGGTATTGGATTTTTGGCTGTCTTTTGCGCGTGACGTGGTGCTTATGCAAACAGGAGTTGGGGACAGTATAATTAATGTTGATAAAAGACCTGAATTAAGAAAGATTGCGTCAAGCATAAATCCAGAGGAAATTATACAAATTATTGAACGTCTTGTAACTTCTGAAAAAATGCTTGTCAGATATGTAAGTCTTAAAGCTGTGTCAATGTGGCTTGTATTACGATGAAATATTACAGAATTCCTAAAATTTCCTTTTTTATTGACAAAATATTACTTTTATGGTATAATCAGTGTACCATAAAAAATATAAGGAGGATTTAAAAATGAAATCAGTAGGAATAGTAAGAAAAGTGGACGAGCTCGGCAGAATAGTAATACCTGTAGAGCTGAGAAGAAAATTTGATATTGATATCAAGGATTCGATGGAAATATATACGGAAGATAACTGTATTGTGTTGAAAAAGTATGAGCCGTCATGTATTTTCTGCGGAGATGCGAAAAATGTTATTCAGTTTAATGGAAAGAATATTTGTCCCAGTTGTGCGAAAGAAATAATGGGATACATAAAAGAATAATATAACGTAAATAAAAAGCATATCAAAGATATGCTTTTTATTTTTTTGTTTGAAAATATGATAATCTAATGTTTTATTACTTTATATTTGATAAAAAAAATAAAATTTCTGGATAGAATTTTGAAGCGGTATAAGATTTTATATTTTAGTTAGTATGTGGTATATAAATCAAGATATACGATAACGTGTGTTAATTGCTGAATGAAAGCGCGTGGCCATGCAAAAAATAGAAGCATATAAAAATTTAATTTTGATGAAAAGCTAAATTAATAAATGGGTTATATATAAGATAAAAAAAGAAGATATAATGCGTTTATAACGCATTATATCTTCTTTAAAATTCTTAAAAATTAACCTTCAATATCTGAAACGACACCAGAACCTACTGTTCTACCGCCTTCACGAATAGCGAAACGAAGACCCTTTTCAATAGCGATTGGTGTGATAAGTTCAACCTTCATCTTTACGTTATCACCAGGCATACACATTTCTGTACCTTCTGGAAGTGAAATAACGCCTGTAACGTCAGTTGTTCTGAAATAGAACTGAGGTCTGTAGTTGTTAAAGAACGGTGTATGACGGCCGCCTTCTTCTTTTGTCAATACATAAACCTCACCTGTGAACTTTGTATGAGGATTAATTGTACCAGGCTTTGCAAGAACCTGACCTCTTTCGATTTCTGTTCTCTGAACACCTCTAAGAAGTGCGCCAATGTTATCACCAGCTTCAGCATAATCAAGAAGCTTTCTGAACATCTCGATACCTGTAACAACAACCTTACGTCTTTCATCTGTAAGACCAACGATTTCAACCTCATCATTAAGGTTTAACTGACCTCTTTCAACTCTACCTGTAGCAACTGTACCACGGCCTGTGATTGAGAAGATATCCTCGATAGGCATAAGGAATGGCAAATCAGCCTTTCTTTCCGGTGTAGGAATATAGCTGTCTACTGCATCCATAAGGTCAAGTATGCACTTGTACTCAGGAGCGTTTACATCTGTTGAAGATGACTCAAGAACCTGAAGAGCTGAACCTGAAACAATAGGTGTATCATCGCCAGGGAAGTCATATTCTGTAAGAAGGTCTCTGATTTCCATTTCAACAAGCTCAAGAAGCTCATCGTCGTCAACCTGGTCTCTCTTATTCATAAATACTACGATATAAGGTACTCCAACCTGACGTGAAAGAAGAATATGCTCTCTTGTCTGAGGCATTGGACCGTCAGCAGCTGATACAACAAGGATAGCTCCGTCCATCTGAGCAGCACCTGTAATCATGTTTTTAACGTAGTCAGCGTGTCCCGGACAGTCAACGTGAGCGTAGTGACGTGTATCTGTCTCATACTCAACGTGAGCTGTTGAAATTGTAATACCTCTTTCTCTTTCTTCCGGAGCCTTATCGATCATGTCATAAGCTTCGAACTGAGCCTGGCCCTTCATAGCCAATACCTTTGTGATAGCCGCTGTAAGTGTTGTCTTACCATGGTCAACGTGACCGATAGTACCAATGTTTACGTGCGGCTTATTTCTTTCGAATTTCTCTTTTGCCATTGTAAAATTCCTCCTTAAAATAAATATCTTTACACTAATAAAACTATTGTACAATTTTTTTTTGAAAAAATCAAGTATTTTTTCAAATT
>CAJUFV010000238.1 GCA_910585795.1 uncultured Clostridia bacterium
AAAAGTATGCTATAAATTATGTTATAGGTGCATTTATATTGTTTGGAGCAACAGCACTAGTTTCTATTGCTAAAGTATTTATAGATTCATCATTTAATTAATAATAGGAGAAAATAAAATGAAAGTAGTTAAAAAGGATAATACCAAAGAGCCTTTCAATGTCCAGAAAGTAGTTGTTGCGGTAAATAAATCAGCTTTTCGCGCCCTTGTTAAATTTACTGATGAGGAAATTGATTTTATATGTAAATTTGTGGAGAAGGAAGCGGAAAAAATGTGCAAGGAGGAAATAGAGATTTCTGAAATGCACAATATTGTTGAAGGAGCTTTGGAAAGAGTAAATCCGAAGGTTGCAAAAAGCTATCGTGATTATCGTAATTATAAACAGGATTTTGTGCAGATGCTGGACGAGGTTTACAAAAAAAGTCAATCTATAATGTATATAGGAGACAAGGAAAACTCTAATACTGACAGTGCTCTTGTTTCTACAAAACGAAGTCTTATTTTTAATCAGCTTAATAAAGAATTGTACAAGAAGTTTTTCATGACAACGGAAGAGCTTCAGGCGTGCCGCGACGGATATATTTATATTCATGATATGTCCGCGCGCCGTGATACTATGAACTGCTGTCTTTTTGATGTTGAAAGTGTACTTAAAGGCGGTTTTGAAATGGGAAATCTATGGTATAATGAGCCGAAAACACTTGATGTAGCGTTCGATGTTATAGGAGATATAGTACTTTCGGCTGCAAGTCAGCAGTATGGAGGCTTTACAGTCCCTTCAGCTGACCTTATTCTTGAGCCTTATGCCGAAAAATCATATGAGTTCTATATAGAAAAATATAAAAGACTTGGACTTGATGATAAAAAGTCGGAGAAAACAGCATTAGAGGATATACAGCGTGATTTTGAACAGGGGTTTCAGGGCTGGGAATATAAATTTAATTCTGTTTCCTCCAGCAGGGGAGATTATCCTTTTATAACAGTTACAGTCGGCACAGGCACGGGACGTTTTGCGAAAATGGCGTCAATAACTATGCTTAATGTCAGAAAAAATGGTCAGGGACGCAAGGGACATAAAAAACCGGTATTATTCCCGAAAATAGTATTTTTATATGACAAAAATCTGCACGGTTCAGGAAAACCTCTTGAAGATGTATTTGAGGCAGGTATAGACTGCTCTTCAAAAACTATGTATCCAGACTGGCTTAGTCTTACAGGTGAAGGTTATGTTCCGTCAATGTATAAACAGTATGGTAAGATAATCTCACCTATGGGGTGCAGGGCATTTTTATCGCCTTGGTATGAAAAAGGCGGTATGAAGCCTGCGGATGAAAATGATTATCCTGTATTTGTGGGAAGATTTAATATAGGTGTTGTTTCTTTGCATTTACCTATGATATTGGCAAAAGCACAGCAGGAAAACAAGGATTTCTTTGAATTGCTGGATTATTACCTTAATATCATAAGGCAACTGCATCTTCGCACATATGATTATCTGGGAGAAATGCATGCTTCAACAAATCCTCTTGCGTATTGTGAAGGCGGTTTTTATGGCGGACATCTTGGCATTCATGATAAGATAAAGCCGATATTAAAAACCGCTACAGCTTCATTTGGCATAACTGCCCTGAATGAACTGCAGCAGCTTTATAATAAGCACTCATTAGTTGAAGACGGCGAGTTTGCGTTGAAAACACTTGAACATATAAATGAGAAGGTAAACCAGTTTAAAGAGGAGGATGGAAGGTTATATGCCATATATGGTACTCCAGCGGAATCTTTATGCGGCCTTCAGGTAGAACAGTTCAGAAAAAAATACGGTGTGATAGAAAACGTGTCAGACAGAGAATATGTTTCAAATAGTTTTCATTGTCATGTTACAGAGGATATTACTCCGATAGAAAAGCAAAATCTGGAAAAAAGATTCTGGGAGCTTTCAAATGGCGGTAAAATTCAATATGTAAAATATCCTATAAGCTATAATAAAGAGGCAATAAAAACTCTTGTAAGACGCGCGATGGAGATGGGTTTTTATGAAGGAGTTAATCTTTCTTTGGCGTATTGTGACGATTGCGGACATGAGGAGCTTGAGATGGAAGTGTGTCCGAAGTGCGGAAGTAAAAATCTTACAAAGATTGAACGTATGAACGGGTATTTGTCATATTCGCGCGTAAAGGGGGACACAAGATTGAACAGCGCTAAGATGGCAGAAATTAGAGAAAGGAAAAGTATGTAATGCGTTACCACAATATAACAAAAGATGATATGCTTAACGGAGATGGATTGAGAGTTGTTTTATGGGTGGCAGGATGTGAACACAGATGCCATAATTGCCAAAATCCGGTAACATGGGATATTAACGGAGGATTGGAATTTGATGATAAAGCGAAGAATGAGATTTTTTTAGAGCTGAAAAAGGATTATGTTTCAGGAATAACTATGAGCGGCGGAGACCCTCTGCACATATTGAACCGTAACACCGTTGGAGAATTAATAGAAGAAATTGGAGAAAAATTTCCTGATAAGACAATATGGCTATACAGCGGTTATGAATGGCAGCAGGTTCAAAATCTACCATTTATGAAGTATGTTGATATTATGGTTGACGGGCAGTTTGTGGAAAAATTAAAGGATAACAGTCTTCCGTGGAGGGGCAGCTCCAATCAAAAGATTATAGATGTTAAGAAAAGTTTGGAAATAGGCAGGATTGTCCTGGCAATGAAATAAAGGAGAATAAATATGCAACGAATAGCAAAATTTGAGAAGATAAGTTATGAACAGTTTACAAAAGACTGGCTGGATACCTTTGGTAATACTGATAATATAAATAATATATATAATGACATTAAAATGCCGAAAAGAGCAACAGCAGGGTCGGCAGGATATGATTTTTATACTCCGCTGAATTTTGAAATCAAGCCGGGTGAAAGTGTAAAGATACCAACAGGCATCCGTGTGAACATAAATGATGGTTGGGTATTAAAGCTATATCCTAGAAGCGGGCTGGGTTTTAAATTCAGATTACAGATGAATAATACTGTTGGAATTATTGACAGTGATTATTACAACAGCGATAATGAGGGACATATTTTTTGTAAGGTAATGAATGATACAAATGAGAATAAAACAGTATCGCTTGATAAAGGGGCAGGTTTTTGTCAGGGGATTTTTGTTGAATACGGCATTACATTTGATGATGACGTTACAGATGAGCGTAACGGAGGTTTCGGCAGCACAGGGATATAAAAGATAGTACTACATATATTGGATAATAAGACAGCCGCTCAAGCAGCGGCTGTTTTTATATATTTATGATAAATTTTCACAAATACATATCTGTTTTAATTATTATATTCAGATATATCAATGAGTTCTACTGTGATTTCAAGAATATGTCTGTCATCGCGTTTAGATACAGTTATACGAAGATTTTCATAATCAAAGCTTT
>CAJUFV010000239.1 GCA_910585795.1 uncultured Clostridia bacterium
CATTTTTTACTATATAATATCATTAATAATATTATATCGGAGTGAATACATATTTTGACAAAAGTAAAACAATTTATAAAAGGCGCAAAACTCGGACTTCCGATAGCGCTGGGATACATTCCAGTATCCTTTTCCTTTGGAATGCTCGCTGTAGCAGGAGGCATCCCCCCTGCCGCCGCAATTATAATTTCTATGACAAATCTCACGTCTGCCGGACAATTCGCTGGAATTAATATAATCTCAGCAGCAGGCGGTATAGGTGAAATGGCTGTGACAACACTTATAATAAATCTGCGTTATATGCTCATGTCATTGTCATTGTCTCAAAAAATAAATAAAATGCCGCTTGCAAAGCGGCTTATAGCAGCTTTTGGTATAACGGATGAAATTTTCGCAGTTGCCTCAACCATGCCTATAGACCTAACTTTTTCTTTTATGTCCGGACTCATAATCACACCGTATGCCGGCTGGACTCTGGGGACTGTCCTAGGAGTTTTTATAAATACGCTCCTTCCTCAAAATCTCGCGGAAGCTATGGGTATAACGCTCTACGCTATGTTTATCGCAATTATTATTCCTGCCGCCCAAAAAGACAGGAATATATTATTTGTTCTTATAATCGCTGTCACGTTAAGCTGTATAATATATTTCGCGCTGCCGTTTATCTCCTCCGGCTGGGCTGTAATCATTACGGCAATAGCAGCTTCGGCGGCCGGCGCATTCTTTTTTCCGCACAAAGAGGAGGATAATTCACAATGAAGCTCACAATCATGATAGCCGTAATGGCTGTTGTTACATATATAATACGCGCGCTTCCTCTCGCGCTGTTTAAAAAAGAAATTAAATCTCAATGGCTGAAATCTTTTCTATATTATATACCTTACGCCGTATTGGGAGCTATGACCTTCCCCGCCATCTTCTATTCAACAGGCTCTTTTATATCCGCGGCGCTAGGACTTGCCGGCGCCATGACTGCCGCTTTCTTTAACCTTGGTCTTATGCCCGCGGCTGTGATTTCCGTTATAATCGCTCTTATTAGCAGCTTTTTTATATAAATTCGCTCTGTTGATATATTGATGAAAGGAATAATATTATGAACTATGATCTTAACTATCTAAACCTGCTTGCGCAGCAGTATCCCACTGTAAAATCAGCCTCAAAAGAAATCATAAGTATTCAGTCCAGACAAAAGCTGCCAAAAACAACAGAACATTTTATGAGCGATATACACGGCGAATACGAATCATTTCTGCATATACTTAAAAACGCCTCCGGAGTTATTAAAGACAAAATCACCAGCACTTACGGCAGAACCTTATCCGAGCATGACAGACAGGTTCTCGCAACACTTATCTATTATCCGGAACAAAAGCTTGAGCTTATAAAAAATGAAGTTGAGGATATTGATGACTGGTATAGAATCACTCTGTATCGGCTGATTGAAATATGCAGAGTTGTCGCTTCAAAATATACCCGCGCAAAAATACGAAGCTTTTTACCTGAATCATTCGGTGACATTATTGACGAGCTTATTCACGCTACTACCGATTATGGTTCAGACAAAGCGCAATATTACAATGAATTGATTAATACTATTGTTGAACTCGGTCAGGCAGATGACTTTATCGTAGAAATTTCCACTCTTATACAGACTCTTGCAATCGGCAGACTTCATATAATAGGAGATATTTTTGACAGAGGGCCCAGAGCTGATATAATTCTTGATACTCTTATCAGCTATCACAGTGTTGACATTCAATGGGGTAATCATGATGTCGAATGGATGGGAGCTGCGGCAGGTTCTCTGGCTTGTATCGCCAACGTAATTGCCATTTCCACAAAATATTCTAATTTTGACTGCCTTGAGGACGGTTATGGAATTAATATGAGGCCGCTTACTGTATTTGCCATGGAAACTTATTCCAATGACCCGTGTGAATGCTTTAAGCTCCGTAATCCAAACCAGATTCATATATCACAGCACGATGAGCATTTCTGGTCTAAAATACATAAGGCTATTTCCATTATTCAGTTTAAGCTTGAAGGACAGATTATTCTTCGTCATCCTGAATTTAAAATGGACAGTCATCTTATGCTTAACAAAATAAACTATGATGAAGGAACAATAAATCTAGACGGCAAAGTATACAAATTAAAAGATACCAATTTCCCCACGATAAATCCACAGCAGCCATTTGAGCTTACACCGGAAGAAAATGAACTCATGAAGCTTTTGCGCACCTCTTTCCTGCGCAGTGAAAAACTTCAGCGTCATGTACGGTTTCTTTATGAAAAAGGCGGAATTTATCTCGCATACAATAACAATCTGCTTTATCACGGCTGTATACCAATGAACAGCGACGGCACATTTACTGAAGTTATGCTGCTTGGTGACAAAGTCAGTGGCAAATCTCTTATGGATAAATGCGAACAGCTTGCCCGTGACGGATATTTTGCGAAAGA
>CAJUFV010000240.1 GCA_910585795.1 uncultured Clostridia bacterium
GAGGAAGAAATAAAAAAATATACTGATAGATATGTCAAATTAATTGATAAGTTTGAAGAGACTTTTGGAAGCGGAGATAATATTGCATTGTTCTCCGCACCCGGACGTACAGAAATTGGTGGGAATCATACCGACCATCAACATGGCTGTGTTCTTGCAGGTAGTGTGAATTTAGATGTTATTGCCGCAGTACGTCTAAACGGTACAAATACGGTACATATACAGTCAGAAGGTTATAATATGGATGTTATTGATTTGACTGACCTGAAGTGTATGAAGAGCAATTTGATAAGGCGATAGCCCTTATACGAGGAGTTATAAAAAGATTTGTTGACCTTGGATATAAAATTAAAGGATTTGATGCCTATACAACTTCCAATGTGTTAAAAGGTTCAGGTTTATCCTCATCTGCAGCATTTGAGGTGCTTATTGGCACAATTATAAACGGGTTATTCGCAAATAATGAAGTTAGTCCTGTAGAAATTGCGAAGTTCGGACAGTATGCGGAAAATGTTTATTATAATAAGCCTAGCGGATTGATGGACCAGATGGCATCATCTGTTGGTTCTGTAGTTGCTATAGATTTTGATAGTACAGAAAATCCTGTTGTTAATAAGGTTGAATTTGATTTGCAAAAGCATGGTCATGCTTTGTGTATAATAGATTCCGGTGCAGACCATGCGGATCTGACAAACGAATATGCTGCTATTCCAGCTGACATGAAAGCAATCGCGCAATGTTTAGGAAAAGAATATCTTCGTCAGGTAGATGAGAAGGAATTTTATGACAATATTCAAGATATACGAAGAAAAGTTAATGATGACAGAGCAGTATTGAGAGCAATACATTTCTTTAATGATAACAGACGTGCTCAGGAAGAGGTAGAAGCTCTGAAAAATAATGATTTTGAATTATTCAGAGCACTTGTAAAAGAGTCGGGGCATTCATCATATATGTATTTACAGAATGTTTTTTCAGTAAATATTCCGAAAAATCAGGCTGTTTCATTAACACTTGCCTTGTGTGATAAAATACTTGGTGATAAAGGGGCTTATCGTGTTCACGGAGGAGGATTTGCCGGTACTGTTCAGGCATTTGTGCCGCTTGATATGTTAAATGAATTTAAAAACAGGATTGAGGCTGTTTTAGGTGAAGGTATGTGTCATGTGCTGTCTATAAGACCTGTTGGCGGATATGAACTAAAATAGAATTTCTGTTTAGCAGACTGTAATAAAAAATTGCAGTCTGTTTTTCTATTTTATAAGTGATAATTGACGACACATTGACAGTAAAAAATGCTGTCATATACTGTAAATATATCTCTGTAAAGGAAGAATAATAGCTATTTTGTATTAAATAGAGGTTGAGCAATATGAAGAAAAAGAATAAAATTTTATTATTGTGTTTAATAATCGATATAATAATAACAGCAACAATATGTTCAGCATTAGAAACAGACGGCAATGTATATTATGATTTTGAAGATAGAACATGGTCTTGGGATACGTTGTACAATAATCCTGCGTGAGATTTTGAGACAGAAGAAAATGGAAATAAGTATATCAATTTAAGATATAATGGACACGCAAACAGAGATAGAGCGTATTTTGATGCTATTGTATATAAGGCAGATGCATCACAAAAAATTATACAAACCTACGGTATCCTTATGTTAATAGAGGCACAAAAGCAACATTTATTTCTTAGGATTAGGTAGCGATAATGCATTAACTCTTTTACCTCAGACAGATACTGTATGGAGTTTGGAAAATGTAAAAGATGGAATTTCTGTTAGTGAATCCACCGGTATATGGACAGCATCAAGCTTTGCTAAACCCGGGGGTGTTGTTAAAGCTGTAAAAATAGTTGGAGATACTAAATATAAGAAAAATTTGCGATAAACATTACAAATTAAAGGGAGGGAATATATATGAAAAAATATATGAGCATAGTACTTACTGCTGTATTAATATTATCGGCATTACGTGTGTGTGCAGAAAAAATAGAAGCCGATATTTCTGTTGAGGTTCTTCCTGTCCAAACAGAAAATGCAGATGTAGAATATGTAACTGATGAGACAGAAAATATATCTGAAAATTTAGAAATTGAACCTTCTGAATTATAGAAAGCTATAAAGGAGACTGAAATAAAAAGTGATGATGCAGAAATATATAATTTAAGTCCTCCGTTCACAGATGAATGGAATAATTCCTCTTCTATGACAAACGGACGTGCTGATACTATAACTTTAAATATTGAAGCAGATAAGGACTATGATGTTATGCTTTATGAGAGTATCAGAAACTGTTAATGTTATACATTTACGCGCAAAATCATCAGGACAAAGAACCATTACATACAGAATGACGAAATAGTGAGGGGTGGCTTTATGAAAAAACTAATTAGCATGTTAATAACAATATCTATATTATTGGGAAATATTCCGGCCTTTGCGGAGAATGATGACATAGAGTATGCTAAATCTCCATGGGATTCAGAAGAGGTTGAAGTAGCGCCTACGCCCGTTATACAAAATGACGTATATTATTTTGCGGATGACACAGCTTTTGAAGAAAATGATGAACCAATAATTCATACTGAAATTATACCTGATGATGTAAAATTACCCGAAGAAGATTACAATCTTATGGGTACAGATTTATCCAGTCCGTTTGACATCTCATTGTTCGCGGATACAAATAATATAGGTGATATATGGAAAGAACAATTTTCTGTTCAGTTTGGTGATGATTATCTTAAACCATATAAGAAAAAAAACGATGGTCAGAGAATAGAAGGTAATACTAATCGTCTTATAATTGAGGAAACAGATTTGTCATTGCCCGGCAAAAACGGCCTCGACCTGATACTAAAAAGACATCATGACAATCAAGATTATAACGAAGTATATGGTACATATAGGGGAGAGTCAATTAATACCTACCAACAAAAATATATGATTGCGCTTAAAAATACAAGAACCAATAAACATATATATGTGGCGTTTTATACAGAAGATGATGCTTACGCATATATGAACAATGGATGCAGGCTTCAAGAATTGAACACAAGTTATCTAAAATCAATTACTGTAAATGACATAACATATTCATATTATGATTTTTCATATATCAGAAATAAAATGATAGATGACGAAGCGTATGATTATTATATATATGATGACAGTATAAAAGGTGTAGATTTAAATGTTAAACATGAAGACATAAGTATATATCATCTGGACAGTAGAAAACTATTTGTAGGAGATGAGAGTCTGGGTGATTATTGGAGCTTTGTTATGCCTGAAGCATCATTATTTAAATATCGTTCAGATACTACAAAAGATATATATGATAAACAATTGGGAGATACTTATGATGAATATGATGGGGATTATGTAGGTTCTTTCCGTGATTTAAGCGGAAACGTGTATTTTTTTGAAGGTAATGATTTTTACAAAATATATAAAGAACATGCGAATACATATACATCACGTTATTCGTCCGAAGATAATAAAAATTTTGCGTTTGTGAGACTGTTCAAAACGCAGATATTAGATAATGGAATAAAATATAATTTTAAGATTAGCGATACTTGCGGATATACATATTATATGTATAATAAAGATGAAACACCAAAAGAAGATATTTGGGAGCTTCCAAGAAAAAAAACATACATGAAAATAACAGCAATAGAGGATGATTACGGTAACAGAATAAGTTATGAGTATGACAGCGAATATACTAAACTGACAAAGATAACGGATACCTATGGAAGAGAAATTAACTTTAACTATACTTCAGGCAGAACCACAATATCATATTTTGACGATATTGCAGGCAAGCTTCAAACTATACAATATGATAGAACAACTCTTCCAAGCTCTGAATTAAATAATGACAGCCCCATAAAGTCTAAAAACATTCAGAGATTGACTGTTATAAATCAGCTTGGGGAGCAAACAATATATGATGCGCGTGAAACTACGGTTATCAATGCAGTTACATTAAAAGCGCAAAACCTCACAGACTATCCAGAGTTTGCTGACCAGGAAGAATATCATACAAAAAACAGTAATATTGAAAGAATTATTTATCCGACCGGAGGGGAAACAAGATACAAATATCAATGTGTTCATCCTTATATGAAAGAAAATAAGGTTGTTCATGGAGCATATGCTGTAGTGGGTTCGTATGATATAGCAGATGGCAAAGAAGTTAACAGAAAAGAGTATTCCCTTGCAGGCAATGAACAGTTAGTTACAATTACAGAAATCAATGACGGAGAACAAAGCAAAACGGTAAGCAAGTATAATAATAACGGACTTATTACCAGTCAGGATAAAAGCCTGATTGACAAATATTCTCCGCATTATTCAACGACATACACATACGGCGACAATCAAAAACCGAAAATAATTACGGTAAGCAATAACGGTATAACAAACACTACAGAGTATACATATATCGGCCCTTTGGTGGAATCAGAAAAGACGGCTGACAAATTGGTAAGCTATACCTATCATAAAGGAAGAAAACTAAAAACTGCCACATATATGAAAGCGGCGGGAATGAAGTATGATAATATAGTATATAGTACCGACTACGTTTTTTCTACAGAATTAACAGCAGATGGCAAATCAATAGAATATGAACGAATAACAAAGGATGACGTTATACAGTCGCAGATAAAATACGCATATGACAGCGAAGGTAATGTAATATCGACGAAGCAATGGACAACTGACAGTAATAATGACGGTGTGCTTGATGACAATGATAATTACACGGCTGTTACAAGCGCATATACTAATACAACTCAGAAAACTAAAGATGTTGTCAATGCAGTCGAGGACGTCATAAACGCGGACGGAGTTAACGAGGGCAGTGTAACGAATGAGTATAAGCTTAATATATACGGTTATCCGACGTATAATAAGGATTCCTACGGAACAGTTACAACTATTGAATATGACGCGTTAAACCGTCCTGTAAAGTATAATATGGCAAACGGCGGTACAAAAACTATTGAATATAATACCGTGAATAATTATACCATAGTTACCGATGAAGCGGGTATAAAATATCAGTATGTATACGACAGCTTAGGCCGTATAAAAAGAAAGAACCGTTTGCAAGGGGCTATGCTGTCTGAGCTTGAGTCATATAAATATGATACAGCAGGAAGACTAAGTGAAAAAATAACGGGACAAAACGGGACATGCAAGGTACGTGAAACATATGTTTATGACTGCTTAAACCGCATAATAACCAAAAAAGCATTTGAGAATACACGAAAAATCCTTTATACTGAAAATTATACATATGAGAAGTTGTATGATTCAACTGTCAAAAAATATTATGAAAAAGTAACAAAAATCACAACCGCGGCGGACGGAACAAGAACAGCGGATATAATTACGTACTATAACAAGTACGGACAGGTGGAAAAAACAGAAGCGGTTTCAAAGGATACCACATTAACCACGACTAAAGAATATGACTACATGGGAAGAGTCACAAAAGAAACGGACGCAAACGGCAATTCCACATCGTATGAATATAACTATGATGGTCAGATAAGCAAGGTAATATATCCGGACGGTTCTAATATTGTAACCGAATATGACATTGCGGGACAGGCAGTGTCAGTAACAGACGCGAACGGAAACACCGCTGTTACTGATTATGACAAGCTCGGCCGCGCGATAAAGACAACTGCGCCGTTTGACGGTACAAAAAACGCGATAACAAAGACATATTATGATAAAAACTCTAATGTAATTAAAAACGCGGTCAGGAAATCAGGCAATGTCTATCAGACCGAAGAATATAAGTATGATAATATGGGTAATTTGATTGCCGCGATGTCAGGAGACGGGGATGAAAAATCAGTTACGCAATATACATATGACACAGCTAACCGTATAACAAAAATGATAACAGGTCTTTCAGAGTACAGCGAAAACCTGTCCGGCGGAAATGTTACAACGTACACGTACGGAAGCGACGGCTTTTTAAGCATGACAACTGACCCGCTTGGCTGCAGTGAACAGTATTTTAACTATGATGAGTATGGAAATATAAAAGAAAAATCGGACAGAGATGAAAACGTATTTAATTACACATATGGGGCATACGGAGTTACGCTTGAAAGCTCTGTGCTAAGCGAATCAAAATCAATACGCTACAACAGTCTGGGCTGGATTACAGGGACAGTGAATAACTATCGGGGCGAAGAAACAGAGGAACAATATACATATGACCCGTTCGGACGAATGACGTCAAAGACGTCCGCAGACGGAACAGTGCAGAATTACACGTATGATAATAACGCGAATGTCAAGACGTATGAAATGGTAAAGGATGGGGATATAAAAGCCGGTGAATCATATGAATATAACAGCATGAACAGGTTGACAAGGCTGAATAATGATGATAATATGTTCTCATACAAGTATGATAATAACGGAAACTTAAGATTTGTCATAAATGGCAAAGATATCGGTATAAATGTAACGATTATGTATAATAAAGCGAATCTTCCGATTCGCTATGATACAAGGTATGGCGGTAAAGCATGCGTATATCTGACCTCATATTTTCTGAATGGTTTGAAATATGAGGAGCAGGACACAGAGAATAATATTATTAAAGATTACGGCTATACCTCGCGGGGACAATTAGAATATGAGGAATGGATGACTGCTGATGAAAGCGGTATGATAGATTATCTGTATGACGCCGGAGGAAACCGTACGCAAATGACAAAGTACGATTACAGCGCGAGAACACAGGAAGTGACAGACTATACATATGACGCGAATAACAGGCTTGTGCAGTCGCGCGTTACAGGCGGAACAACAGGCAAACTGACGGGAATGACAAGCTATTATTATGATGATAACGGAAACACAATATCGGAGCAGAGCAGAACATATACAGAGGACGGTACGGAAAGCTCAGATATAACGCTGTCAGGCCGTTCAGGCGAAAGCAAGACGAGGATATATGAGTATGACGATTTTAACCGTCTTATAAAGTACAATGACGGAGCGGCAGACGCGTATTATCGTTATAACGCTGATAATCATCGCACGTTAAAGACAGTAAATGGGAATAAAACAGAATTTGTATGGAACGGTCAAAACCTTGCGGGAGAGACAACGAATGATGTAACAACGGTATATTCATATGATATGAGAGGAGTGATTACATCAAAGCGCGACGGAGAATTAACGCGCTATGTAAAAGACCCTCACGGAAATGTTATTGCCGCTTCAAAGGATAATAATGTTTTAGATGAATATGAGTA
>CAJUFV010000241.1 GCA_910585795.1 uncultured Clostridia bacterium
AAAATACAATTTTATTTCGTAAGAAAAATATAGAATTTGATGACTATTGGCAAAATAAAAATACAAAGGGTATTGATGATTATCTTCAATTTTTACAGACCTGAATAATCAGGTCTGTTTTTTTGTGTGCAAAAATATTTATTTCTTTTTCTTTTCATAAAAGCTGGAAACATATATAAATATGCCGTTTGTGGGACAATATTCGCATTTGCGTTTTTAAAATCTAAAAAATTTAACTTTCAAATAATGTTTATTAGTGAAGGAATAAAAATGAGAGAAGGTGTTATTTATGGCGGAAGAAGTCATTATTGGTGTTGATACTGGTAACAGATGTATTAAAACAGCTAATAACGTATTTGTTTCAGGTGTCAAAGAATCGGATAATGAAGTGGCTTTGCAAGACGGGGTTCTTACTTACAACGGTAAGCATTATATGCTATCGCAAAATAGGATTTCATATTTACAAGACAAAACGCAGTCAGAAGAATATTTTATATTGACGCTATTTGCAATAGCAAAAGAGTTCAAAACAAGAAATATTGATATGAGCAGAGTGATTTCTGTTTCTTTGGGAGTAGGATTGCCGCCGTCGCATTTGCCATTGTATAAGCATAAGTTTGAGAAGTATTTCAAACGCGGAATAGTATCATTTGTTTATGACAAGAAAAAAATTCAGATTGCAATAGGACAAGTTGTGGTGTTCGCTCAAGGCTATGCAGCTATATATAAGGATTTTGCAGACATTAAAGAATTTGCGAGGTCTTACATAATTGATATTGGCGGTTATACGACAGATGTCCTTTCATTAAGTTATGGAAAAATTGAACCTGATTTCTGTCAGTCATTGGATATGGGACTTATAAAGCTTTATAACCAAATCACATGGGAAATTCAAAAAAAATACGGTCGGGCGCCGAATGAGAGCCAAATAGATAATGCTATGGAAAAAGGGATAGAAATTTCCGAGCTAATGCCTATTTTAGCGATTATTAATTCAGAAGCGGAAAAATACTTGAATGATATTTTAAGACATTTGAATGAATATGGGATTGATTTGATGTTTTCGAAAGGGATTTTTACCGGAGGCGGTGCAGAACGGTTAAAAAAGTGGATAGAGTCTTCAGCGTTGTTACAATCTCCATACTTTATTTTAAATGTATATGCTAACGCTCAGGGCTATGAAGCATTTCTGAGAACTATACAAAATCGTCTATAGGAGTAGATGAGTAGTGGAGAAAAAGCATAAAAATAGATTTTCGATTGTATTTAACGAATGGGACAGCAGACAGCTATTTGCAATAGAACGATTAAGCGCGGTGCCACCGCGTAAAATTGCGGTTTATATAGCTGAAGCAATTAATTATTATGAAAAGCGAGTAAAAAACTCGCAGTTAAATACCAGTTTGGAGAAAAGAAAACGAGGCAGACCGAGGAAACGTGATAGCTTGGATGGTGTATCAGGTAATATGTCCGATTGTACTCGGAACACTTTGATTTCTTCATCTCATATATGTCAAAACCTGAAATTGTCCGATATACCGTCTGAACAATCACAACATGGCGAAACGAAAGACAGCTCAATGCAAGATAATAACATATCGGTGGATGGTGAGATGTTAGATAGTATGATGACAATTTTGGGTGTGCAATAACAAATTTTTAAAGAAAGGAGTATTATCAATGAACAAATTTAATGAAATATTGGTAAAGGCGCAGTGCAAGAAAGTCAATACAATGACAGAAGAAGACCCGAAAAAAAGGGGAAATATGCGTAAATATGTTTGTATAGGCGTTATGGTAGTTATGGTAATGACTGTAATACTGGCATTGTCCTGTACGGCGTTTGCGGCTGGTTCTTCTGATACAATAGCTGATGGCATTGCGGATGGTATGGACAGTCTTTATAAACAGCTAAGAATGGTTGCGATACCAATAGCCGGAGTATCCGTGGGATTTGCAGGCTTTCAGTTTTTCTTTGGCGGTGAAAAAGGTATGGAAAAAGCAAAGAAATCAATATTATATGGAGCTATTGGCGTCGCTATTGTACTGTTAGCACCTATCATTATGAAAACAGTTGCCAGTTGGTTCAGCAGTGTCGAAAGCGGAATATCCGTATTTCGAGATTAAAATAAAAATACATAATACACCAATCAGCCCTCTTTAGAGGGCTGATATATCTAAAAAGGAGAGAGTTATGAACAAGAAGAAAAATATCTGCCATAAACTCGGTGGATGCATAAAAAAAACACTGCTGGTAAGCATTGTTGCAGTATTAATAATCATAATGTCTGCATTTACGGCGTTTGCGGCAGATAATCCGCTATCGGCCGCAGGGTTAAGCGGTGGAATACTGTATAGAGTATATAGATTTTTTAGAATAGTATCTGTTCCTGTTGCGGTTATCGGCGCGGCAATGTGCGCTTTTTCGTTTTTTTTGCCGAATGAAAAAGGATATGACATAGCTAAAAAACGCTTGCTGAATATTGGTATAGCGATACTTGTGTTAATGATGATACCTACAATATACAAATATGCAAGCTCAGACAGTGTTCGTAATTTTAGCTGGAAAGCAGATGGTGTTAATTCTCAGATAATAGAAAATGTTGATTCTGGTGGTAGTGTAGATTTACGAAATATAGGACCTACACCGGCCGCACAAAAAGAGCGGGAGGAATAGAATATGTTAAATTCAATATTTGGCAATATGTTATCTTGGATAGCCGCTGCGTTAGATTTTATATTGCAATGGGTATTAGAAATGATAAACTTTAATCTTGCGTTTTTTTCGGCAAATTTTCCGATAATAGGCGAGTTGTATACGGCATTACAGGGTGTTGGTATAGGTTTGGTTATCGCAATAGCGGCATTTCAGCTTTATAAATATTTTATGGGACCATTATCAGATACTATGACTAATCCTATAGAAATAGGAGTGAGAGCGCTTCTTTCTATTGTATTGATTTGGGTAGGAAATTATATGCTGGAGGGTATAGTGAATGTATTTTCATATCCGTATAAGGCTTTATTAAATATTAGTCAGGTTGAGGGGAATGAAGGATTAACTATTATGGAAAAGGTGGCGAATTCATTATCTTCTCTTATTGTTGGAGCACCGGGAATTGTTTTGGCTCTTATTATGATAATAGCTGTAGGATGGAATACAGTCAAGCTATTACTTGAAGTAGTCGAACGATTTTTAATGGTTGGTATTCTTACGTATACATCACCGCTGGCGTGGCCTACATTGACATCAAGAAATACTCAAAGTATATTTCAAAAATGGTTCAGTATGTTTTTGGGACAGTGTTTGCTGATGCTTCTTAATGTTTGGTCTGTTAAAATGCTGATTAGCATATTGGGTTATAGTGAAGCCAACACTTTATTGAGGTTTATTATAGCACTGGCTTTTTGCAAAGTAGCACAAAGATTTGATACATATTTACAGTCATTGGGGATAAATGCGGCGCATACAGGAGGTGCGCTTATAGATGATATTGCTGCTGTCGGCAGTACAATGTCGGCTATTGGCTCTAAAGCTGTGGGAGGAATAGTTATAGGCGGTGGTAATAAACCTTTAGGAGAGGCATTAACTAAAAACGGCTGGATGGGCGGTATTACCTATGGAATAGGACACGCGTATAATTCGGCAAAGGCGGCGGAGACTGTTGCAAATATTCCAAACACTAAGATGGGTGCGGAAAGCGGCATATTCAACAATGCAGAGGGGGGATATTCGTGGCAGGATAAGAATGGTAATATTTGGTCTGCAAAGGATTATATGGGTATGCAGAGTATTAAAGCAGGGGTTCAGAAGGGTTATGCTCAATATGAGGGGGAAAGCAGTATCAGTAAAGATGACAAGGGCAAATATCAGTGGACAGATGCGAATGGTGTGCTCCATCAGGCAGATAGTTTGACAGGAATTCTCGCGCAACAGCAAGCGGCAAGAGAATTGTATAATAATCCTGTTTTACGAGGCTATGAGAGTGATATTTTACATAATCCTGATGGCACATATCAATGGACGGATAGGAGCGGTAATACATATACTGCAAAAGATTTTGAGGCAATGCAAAATCAGCAAGCAGTTGTACGGGCGGCATATATGGATAAAGTCGGTCAGGAAAGTGATATTATGCGTAAAGGTGATGGCACATATCAATGGACAGATAAAAACGGACAGGTTTGGCAGTCTAACACTTTTGCGGATATGCAGGCTACGCGTGAAACTGTTCAAGCCGGATATAGTATTGGAAATAGTTTAAAAAATGCTGATGCGTCAGCATATGCGAGCAGATTGTTTAATGAAAATGGTACACCGAAAGCAGGAGTTACAATGCTTGATAGTGCAGGACGGGAAGTATTAAACGGAGGTTCAAGTTATCAAACAGCTAATATGATAGCAAATTTAAGTACACCTATGGCAATGCAAACTACAGCCGGTGCTGATAATATTTCTGCTATTAAAGCTGCGACAATAGAATCTAATGACGCAGATGTGGCATATATGCTGCTTAATACTGATATTCCGGGCGGTATTCAAGATGAAAGAGTAATAGGAGCTTCTTATGAGAAGTTATTTAATGATGACGGAAATAATTTGGAAAATGGTATAGATACAGTAATTCCGGGATTGTCAGAGGCATTCGTTTCCGCTAACGGAGAGTATATTGAAGGAAGCGGTGATGTATATGGTATGCATATGAACAACGGTGAAATGAAAGGTAACTACATTCCATTGAATGAACACGGTAACGAGGGCGAGATACAGGGATTTAGTATAAGAAGCACGGAATCTTTTAATTGTCTGTCAGAGGAGGAAAAAAGCAGTTACACTGCATTTGAAGGAACTAATGGTCAGAAATATTATGCGTCTGTCGGTAAGCCTTATATATCTGATTTGGATATTTTAAGTGAGTCTAATGACAGAATAATGAGAAGTAAGCAAAAAGATTTCTCGCGCAATAAAAGGAAAAAATAGACCGTGATTGGGCGTATTCGTTTGAATTTAATGTTAATACGCTTTTAATCCAATAAGGAAGTGATAAACAATGGATGAAAAGGTTTTTGACAGTGTTCCTAAAAAAGACAATATAGGAAAAAATGTAGGAGATGCAGTTGCAGGTAACGTATTAAATAAACGCAGTGAAGGCAAGAATACTTCTGAAGAACTTGAAAATCAGGCAAAAACAGTAGCAAAATCAGCTATAGCGGCTGGAAAAGCGACAGCAAAAGCTTCAGCCGGAGATGTGGTTGGTGCCGTTAAGGATGTGGCGAAAGATGAAGGACTTCGTAAACTGATTTTAGCAACTGTTATTGCAATTATATGTATACCAATAATGATGTGTTCTCTTGTTCCTAATGTACTGCTTGCACCTACTGAAGAAGCTTACAGTGATAATCATCACAGAGTAACGCTGATGGATATAATTAAGGGATTATTTCATAAAAATGCAGATACAGAAGTTAATTTGTTTACAGCAAATAGTATTGACACAGCATTAAATGAGCTTGTCAAAAATAAGATGATAAATGATAATTCCTTAAAGGTTATAGCGTCTGATAACGAAACAATACCAGATTTTGATGTTGCGCCTAATAATGCGAATATAACAATGCAAAATATGATTAAGGCTACGCAATATTTCTATGAGAAGCGTCATAAAGCATTACTCCAATATGTAGATGATGATTTTAATTCGAGAAAAAGGCATTTGAAAGGCAATGTTACTAAAGTTATTACTGACCCGTTAGCAAATGGGACAACAACTACAGCACAGGAAGCGGTCAAATTAATGGCATTATATAGCGTTATGAATGACGATAATATAGAGGGTATAAGTTTTGATGATTTTCGTGAATGGCTTGGTGATGAAACGGCAGGTTTTTTCTTTAAAAAAGATGATGACGGTTATGAGTCGTGGCATAGAAAACCCAAAAAATGGCAAGGTTCAATGCTTTCTCAGAAGTTATATGACCAAAAGCGCAGAGAAATAAATGACGGTACATTTAAAAATGATAACTATAAAGACAACTATACATCTGCATTATCTGAAATTCTAAAAGTAAATCCGGAAGTTTCTGAGAACACATATGAAAATGTGTATTATACAACGGACGAAATAACAGGCGAGCAAAAACGTCATGTGGAATACTACTCAATAATTACATATTCAATTAATGTTAAAAGTGTAGATGATATATGTGAGAATATTGTTAAATTTAATGAAGCTGTTACCTTAGATAATGATGGTAAACCAGTAAAACTCGATATGGCGTCTCATAGAGAAGAATATTATAAAGAGCTTTGTGGTATGGGAGAAGGGGAAGGCGTTGCACTGAAATACTTTGGTGTACAGGGTGGTACATTATATGGCGGAGGGGTTGGAAATGGCTCAGATATTGTAAAAGTTGCCGTTAGTCAGATAGGCGTTGTGGAAATTCCTGAAAATTATGTTTTATATAATGATTGGTACTATGGTGCACATATAGGAGGACCTAATGCGCCGTGGTGTGCGACATTTGTATCGTGGTGTGCTAATGAGTGTGGATATATAGATAGTGGTATTATTCCTAAAGGCGCGCATTGCAGCGTATTTAGAGGATTTTATGGTGATAAAGGAGCAGCCGCCTCTGTAGCGGATACGTCATTTATACCTAAACCGGGAGATTTAATCATTCGTACAGGGGATGCTCATATTGGAATAGTTGAAAAGTATGAAAATGGTACTTTATATACAATAGAAGGCAATAGCGGTATTGGTATTAGTGATGTAAATAATAACGGTGGCTGTGTTGCGAGACATGCTTATGGGACAGGTCAATCAAGAAGTATTTTAAATGCGTGGGGCAGCGGAGGTATTTATTGCAGGCCTGAATATCCTATGACATCAGATGGTATAGGAGCTGTATGTTTTGCCTTTGAGACAGGGGGACAGCAATTTGGTAAAGCTAATCCGTGGTATTGTGAGGATATACAAGACGGGGCAGGTATGAACTATGGAATGATGTCAACTAATCGCGGACAGGCGCAGTCATTATATAATTATATTATAGCTAATTCTGAGAATTTCAAGAAACAGATAGGCTCAAGGTCTATGTTTTCAGCAGAATTTAATAAATGGTGGACAGGGCAGCATTCAGATACAGACACCGAAGAAATGTCAGCACTTCAGAGCGCTTGGGTGTGGCAGGCATATGGAGAACCAGTATGTGCAGGAAATTATACATATTTAAAGAGAAGC
>CAJUFV010000242.1 GCA_910585795.1 uncultured Clostridia bacterium
CGATATTCGCCAGCTTCGTGATTTAATGCGCTACCATTTTAAGCTGACAAATTTCACAACAGGCGAAAAGAATCGTATGCAGAATTGTCTTACCATGTCTAATCTAAAATTAGACGATGTGTTTTCTGATATTTTTGGTAAAGCTTCAACAAATATCATAAATCACTTGCTTTCCAATCCCTCAGAAAAGCTGACCGATGTATCCAACTTTCGCACAAAAGGAATGAAAGCAACTGATGCGCAAGTGCTGTCTGCCATTGACGGCTGCATATGTGCAGAACAAGCTGAAAAAATGCGTATTATCCGTTCTCATATGGATAATCTTGACTTCTGCAAACTGAATTTGGAGCCTCTTATTCTTTCTGTAAGTGAAAAATATCTTCCGCAATTAAATCTTATTTTGACGGTGCCGGGTATCAAAACCTTTTCTGCTATCACTGTAATCTCAGAAATCGGTGTTGATATGTCCGTGTTCCCGACCTCAAAGCATTTATGCTCATGGGCTGGTCTTACTCCGCAAAACAATGAAAGTGCCGGAAAGAAGAAAACTACCAGAATCAGCCGTGCAGGTGCATACATAAAACCATTGCTTGTTCAGTGTGCTCTTAATGCAATTCGTAAGAAAAGTAATCCCGAAATACGGAATCGTTATCTTTCTATTAAGAAACGCAGGGGTCATAAGAAAGCTATTATTGCTATCGCAAGAATGCTCTTAACGGCAATTTACAACATTCTTAAAAAGAACGAACCGTACAATGCTGACCTCTACCGTCAGGCAGACAAGCCGCCGGTACACAGAACAGTCACCATTGATGAAGCCATTTACATTTTGCAGCGTCAAGGCTATATGGTGACACCCCCACCAGTCTGACTGTTACGCAAATCTTTTTTGACCATTTAACGATGGTCTGTTTGCCATACCTTTTTATTCTGTATTATATTTTTCTTTATTTGATTTTTGTTTCAACCTTCCTCCTACGATATTGTTATTTATAATTTCTCCGTTAAGGAGAGTTTCGATGTTGATATTAAATATATCGGCAATGTCCGTGAGCAGGGACACATCTGGTGTTCCCATACCGCGTTCCCATTTTGAAATAGTTCTGTCTGATAAGTGCATCATCTCTGCAAGTTGTTTTTGCGTTATATTTTTATCCTTACGGAGCTGTGCAATCAGCAGTCCTGTTTTAGTACAGTTCATTATTGTATCATCTCCTTTGTTTAGTATTGTAACACAGTTAAAATAAATAATCAACAAACGCTTCGTAGAGTATATAATGTATTAATTTTTTATTCACTTATGTAAGCATAAAATCATATTATACATTACAGGCAGTTATGTCTGAAGAACAAATAAGGAGTTGGTAAAAAAATGGAGGATATGAACAAACCGTGCTGTGTTTATCCGAGATGCGGATGTATTGGCTACGGTTATGTACCCGTGCAGGAGATGCAAGAAACATATGATGCCTGCAAGGGACTTAGTCAAGGTACTATATTTCCTGAATTGGATTTAAATATTAGTGAATACGGTAAAATTTGTAAACAATGGGGAGGCGGTATGTAATGAGCTGTTCAAATTCAAGAGCAGATATGCTCAAGCAGATACAGTGTTATAATTTTGCCGCATATGATATGCTGCTGTATCTTGACACGCATCCTGAGGACAAGAAAGCATTTAAAATGTTTCAGGAGCTTGTAAAAAAGACAAATTCATTAAAGTGCGAATTTGAAAAAGAATATGGTCCGCTTAGTCAGTTTGCTTCGGCAATGCAGGAATGCTTTAATTGGCTTGATAATCCGTGGCCGTGGGAAAAGGAGGCAAATTAAAAAATGTTTAGTTATAATAAATTTCTTGAATATCCTGTAAAGATTAGTAAACCAAATCCCAGACTGGCAAATGTAGTTATAACTCAATATGGAGGGCCTAATGGTGAGTTGGGAGCATCGCTGCGTTATTTGTCACAGCGATATACTATGCCGGATGAGGTTACAAAAGGTTTGCTTACGGATATAGGTACATCCGATTGAAAATGACGACGCTGCAAAAAATGGCATACGATTAGCAGAAATTTCAGTGTTTGAGCGGTGTTGTAAGTATGGTACTTCCTTGCAGCAATCAAACACTCAAACGAGCAAACAATCCGAAAAGACAGTCGGAATAAATTTATATGCTTAAATATGAATAATAGAACACTATATTATCACGCAATAGTATAGTGTTTTTTCTTTGCGAAAATTTAAGGAGGGACAGACTATGGCAATATTCAAAACGGAGGTATGGTACAATGCAGTTTGATTATTTCTACGGCAATGAAGCTGAACAGTTTACATTTTACCGCATACCAAAAGTGCTTGTATCATCACCGCAATTCAAAAAGGTATCAGACAGCGCAAAGCTGCTTTATGGTCTTATGCTTGACCGTATGAGTTTATCAGTTAAAAACGGTTGGTTTGATGAGCAAAACCGCGCGTACATATTCTTTACCGTTAAAGACATTATGGAACTGATGTGTTGTGCTACCGAAAAAGCCACTAAAATAACCGCAGAACTTGACAGCGAGAAAGGTATCGGCTTGATTGAACGTGTGAAGCAAGGACAGGGCAAGCCTGCAAAAATATATCTGAAAAAGTTTATTTCTGATGACGAGGATTATTCCAAGAAATCAAGAGTTTCGGAAATCGAAAATCAAGACTTTGGAAAACCGAAAACGCAGACTTTTGAAAATCGAAATTCAAGAGTTTCGACAGTCGAAAGTGCAGACTTTCGGAAATCGAAATGTAATAATACTGATAATAATTATACAGAGTTTAACGATACTGATTTGAGTAATATCAATCCTATTAATTCAGACATACCTGAAAATATAAAACCGCGTGAACGGTTGATTGATAGATACAATAAAACAATTATTCAAATCAAAGAGCAAATCGACTATGACAGCCTTGTAAATACAAACGATGCTGAAATCATAAACAACATTGTCAATGTAATGGCAGATGTTATGCTTTTGGATATATCCTACTACGAGATTGAGGGTAATAAAATTTCCACCGATTATGTGCGGCTCAGATACAGTCAAATCACATACGAAAGTCTTGATGCTTTTCTCATAGAGTTTAGCGCGATATATTACAAGATAAATAATCCGAAAGCATATTTAACAACAGCATTATACAATGTTGCGCTGACCGCAGGTACAGCATTATCAAACAGAGTAAAAAACGATATGTATAATATCGCCGGAGGTGAACGAAGAAATGAGTAAAATAATAGCTATTGCAAATCAAAAAGGCGGAGTCGGCAAGACCACCACAACCGTCAACCTTGGTATAGGACTTGCAAACGAGGGTAAACGCGTACTCTTGATAGATTGTGATGCACAGGCAAGCCTAACGGAAAGTCTTGGATACAGAAATCCCGACAATATGGACACTACGCTGTCAACGCTTATGCAAAAAGTCATCGAGGAACAGCCGATTGCTGCTGATGAGGGTATTCTGCACCACGCAGAGGGCATTGACTTAGTACCCGCAAATATTGAGTTATCAGGTATGGAAACTGCATTGATAAGTATTATGAGCCGTGAACGGGTATTGAAAAATTATATAAATCAAGTCAAAGGCAATTATGACTATGTGCTGATAGACTGTACTCCCTCGCTTGGTATGCTGACGGTAAATGCTTTAACCGCTGCAAATGAGGTCATTATCCCCGTACAGGCACAGTATTTACCCGCAAAAGGCTTGGAACAGCTTATGAAAACCGTGTCAAAGGTTAAGCGGCAGATAAATCCAAAGCTGAAAATCGGAGGAATACTGATGACGATGCTTGACAGCCGCACAAACTTGGCAAAGGAAATATCGTCATTGATACGGGATACATACGGAAAAAACCTTAAAATATTCAATGCAGAAATTCCTATGTCAATACGGGCAGCGGAAACCTCGGCGGTAGGTAAAAGCATTTATGCCTATGATAAAAACGGTAAAGTCGCAGAAGCATATAAAAATCTGACAAAGGAGGTGCTTGACAGTGGCAAAGAACAATCTAAACATAGGTCTGACCTCATACGATGATATTTTCAAATCAGACGAGAGTAGAAACAGCGAGGAAATAAAGCCTATTCCGCTATCGGAACTGAAACCGTTTGAGGAACAGCCTTTTAAGGTACTGCTTGATGAAAGTATGGACGAATTGGTAGAGAGCATACAACAAAACGGTGTGTTATCGCCTATTATAGCAAGACCGCATAAAGATGGTGGGTATGAAATTCTATCAGGACACAGACGTGCAAAGGCTTGTGAACTTGCAGGAAAAACAGAAGTCCCCGTTGTTATAAAAAATCTTGATGATGATACAGCAACAATTTTGCTTGTAGACAGTAATTTACAGCGTGAAAATATATTACCGAGCGAAAAGGCTTTTGCATATCAGTTGAAGTTAGAAGCTATGAAAAGAAAAGCGGGCAGACCAAGCAAAGAAAATTTGTCCCAAATTGGGACAGATTTTAGAACTGATGAAAAACTTGCTCAACAGGTAGGTGAAAGCAGAAATCAGATACAAAGATATATTCGCTTAACAAATCTGATAGACCCTATTCTTGAAATGGTTGATAACAAAGAAATTGCTATGAACGCAGCAGTTGAAATATCATATCTCGGTTCAAAGGAGCAGATTGACGTGTTAAAAGCGATTGAAGCGGAGGAAGTCGCACCGTCAATAGAACAGGCAAAGAAATTGCGCCGCTTTTCGGATAGCGGACGCTTAAATGATGATGTGGTTTTGTCTATTATGCAGGAGCAGAAACCCGAAAAAATAAAGGTTGTATTCAAAGAGGACAAATTAAGAAAATATTTTCCAAAGAATTTCACTCAAAAGCAGATGGAGGAAACTATGGAAAAGCTGCTTGCAAATTGGGCGCGTAAACGAAGCGAGCCGGAAAGGTAGGTGTTTTTTATGGCTTCAAGCAGGAGTCCTAATGTAAATTACAACGGCAGCGGTTATTTAGATGTAACCGCCCGTGATGCAATCATCAATGCTGACCGCGAACAGCTAACCGAGCGCAGAAAGCGCGTTATAGATAAGTTTTACGAAATCGCAGCGGCAGAGGGATTGCGGATAGACAGTTATATAAAATTATCAGAGATTGGAGATGAGGAAAATGTATAAGGACTGCTTTGCACGAGTGGAACAGTGCAGCGTCTTAAAGAAAATGCTTTGCAAAAACGGTGAATGCCCGTTTTACAAATCAAAAAAACAGCACAATGAGGATATGAAAAAATATCCCCACCGCGACAGCATAACAAAGAAATCTGACGGAGGTGGTAAGCGTGGCAGACGAAAAAAGAATGGCGGATAAGAGGTGTTTATATGAAGATAAAAGATATAGAAACAGTAAACGAAGTCTTTGAGTGCTTAAAAAACGGTGTTGAAATAAGTCCTGATTTATTTGATAGATTTTCGGTTGCTGTTGATAATTTTAATACAGCTATTGCAAAACAGAAACAAAATTATTATGAAAATGCTGATACATTTCGAGCACGAAGTAAACAATGGCGCAGGGATAATGCAGAACGAAAAGCCGCTTACCAAAAAGAATATATGCAGCGTGATTATGTTAAAGAGCGTAATGCAGGTAAATCAAAAAAGAAAAAAGCGCATCAGGATATGGAAAGGTAGGAGGCGATTATGATTACAGCAAGAATACAATTTTTACAAAATAGTCTTAATGCCGACTTATCGCAAATACCTATCCGATTACACGACGATTTACAGCATATAGGCGTACTCACACCGCAGGACTTAATCTTACTTGATAATGCACGGACGCTCAAAATTGAGTTGTACCCTGAAGATAATCACGGAGAGTATATTTTAGACCTGATAAATAAAAAATCTGATACACTCGGAGCAGTAAATCGCTTATGTTATTCTATCCGTTGTATGGATGCGCGCGACAAGACGCGCTTTTTTAATAGTCTTGAAAATGGCGATTATAATACACTATCCGAAGCACAGCAGAGTGCAGACAAATTGAGAGAGCAACGGAAAATAAAACACAAAGAAAATGGAAAGGAGCGATAATATATGGGATTTCCAAGAGCAGAACGTGTAAAATTAGATTTTACCAAAGAGTTATTTAATACAATCGTAGCTGAATTAAAGCAGTACGAAAAAGTAACCGAAGATGACGAAAAAGCCGATGTAACGCGCCTTATAAACAACATTGCGAAATATACATACTTTGATACCGACACGGACGGGACGGAATATGCAATAATGCGTCTGTTCTCCACAGAAGCAAGCAGGATAATATATATGCTGTCTTTGGTTGCGTCAATAGCGGTTGAAATTGATACCGACTATTATTCGCAAATGAGAGCCGCAAAGGAAGAATAATTATCCGTGTGGAAATTCGCACGAAGGAGGTGTAATTATGACAGATGAAACACAGCGCATTTTTAATCTGATGCAGACTTCAATGCAAGCGATTTCCGACAGTGATGTATGGAGATATTTTCTAAAAACTGCCGCGTGGCATTTCAAGTATTCGTTTAATGACCAAGTGCTTATATTTGCACAGAAATCAGAAGCGACAGCTTGTGCCGGTATGGACGATTGGGTAAATAAAACACAAAGATGGGTAAAAAAGGACGCGTCCCCTATCGCACTTGTGCGTGAGAACGGAAATCAATATTGCCTTGATTATGTATTTGACATTTCCGATACACAAAGCTATGGTAAGCGTGAAATAAATCTATGGCAGTATGATAAGCGTTATGAGGAAGCTGTTATACAAACGCTTGAATGGTCTTTCGGCAAGTTAAAGGTTAAAACGTCAGATATTGACGCTATAATTTGTGTTGCCAACAATGCAGTCAATGACCGCAAGGACGATTATTTACGCGACTTAAAATATGTAAAAGGCGACAGCTTTTTATCAGGACTTGACAATGTTAATATCGACTTACGTTTTCGGCAGACAGCCGCAGCATCAGCTGCATATATGATTATGCAGCGTATGGGATTACAGCCCGATAATATCTTTGACGAATACGATTTTCAATACATACGCGACTTTAATACGGTTGAAACAATGAATATTCTCGGTAACGCCGTGAGTACGATTGCGGAGGGCGCATTAAGGGATATTGCAAAAACAATTCATTGCGAAAAAAGATTTGCAGAAAAAGAAAACAGCGTATATAATAAAAATAACAAAGAAAAAAACAGTGTTCAAGAAGAAAGGACTGATGAAAATGACGGAAACAATAACATACACGAAAGTCGGAGATTACAGGATACCCAATCTGACAGTACCGACAGAGGAATATCAGATAGGCAAATACGGAATGATGCGGAGGACATACCTGAAAGAACACCGTCCGAACCTGTACTCAATACTGATAATGAAAGGCGAACTTCTGAAACATCTGGAGGAGATAGACAGGATAACAACACAGCAGGTACAGACGATAGTCGAACAGATGGCGAAAGCAGAGGGATTGACCGAGGAAATGAAATCGACAGACCCGTTATTATGGACGGGACTGATGAACAACTTTCTCCATTCAGCGGAGGAAATCGTGTTATCGGAAACGGTGTACAGTTAAGTATATTTGATATGGTACTCCCTACCGAGGAGGAACAAAAAGAATATATTATGAAAGCGGAGCAAGCAAGAAGCTCCGCTTTTTCTATGTCGCAGCAAATTGTTGACGAGGTTTTGACAACAGGCGGTAATGACGCGGATAGCGTTATAAAAATATGCGTTCAGTACAGTAAAAATAAATCGTCCGCAGAAAATATTGACTTTTTGAAAGATGAATACAGCACAGGCGGCAAAGGCTTTATCTTTGACGGTAATAAGGTATCTGTATGGTGGAACAGCGAGGGTATCCGTGTTGCTTACGGCGAACGCGCAAACGGACGCGGTGAACTCATATCGTGGGAACGCGCGGAAAAGCGTATCGGTGAACTGTTGGAACTTGGCAGATTCGCGCCGCAGGAAACGCTTGACCAAATGAATGAATTTGAGCGTATGAGCGCAGCAAGAGATTTTTGGGAACTGCACAGAGATTTGAACGATGAAAAATATTCCGACCTTAATAGCGGCTTCAATGAGGAATGGTTTGACGGTGGTTTCCCCGACAGTCAGAAACGAATTGCCGAACTTATGAAAAGTCCTGAAAATTTAGCGGAGTTTGTGAAAATCACTGAAACCCTTGCTAATCGTTATGCCGCCAATCCCGACATTATGCGCTTCCGTTACTATTCGCCTGACAAGGTGCTTCCTAACTTAAAAGATTTACAGCTTCAACACAGAACTTTTACTGCAAACGAATATCAAAAAAATACTGCCGCGCCCTTTATAACAGAGGACGAGATTGACAAGCTGTTTATACGCGGAAGTGGTATGGACAAAGGCAAATGCCGAATTTATCTGTACTTCAAAGAGCATACTGACACAAAAGCGCGTATTGATTTTCTAAAAAATGAATACGGTACAGGCGGTTATGCTGAAGGTATATTTGATGAATGGCACGACTCAAAAGGAATATCTTTCAGCCGGGGTGATATAACAGCGCCGTATGCAAAGGTTGATATTTCTTGGAGTATAGCGGCAAAGCGTATTGACAGACTTATAAAATCAGGCAGATACCTGACTGAACGCGAAATTGCCGAGGATATTCCAAAATATCAGGCGAAGCAAGAACAGGAACGAATACGCGGTGAACAAATAAAATTCCTTAATAATACAGAAAAGCTAACCCCACAGGAACGGCAGCAGACAATACCAAAACGGTTTGTATATTTTATCAATACGATTGATTATTCCGAGCAACGCAAACTCAGTCTGTTTGAAATGTCTGAAATAGACGAAGTATCGGAATTTAAGATTTTAGATTTAATCGTAAATGCCGATACAAGACAGCAGTTAATTGATGATTTGGAGTATATGCAATCATCAACAGGCGATGTTCACACGCGCAGTAATGCGTATTGGCTTGCAAACGACCTTAAAGCCGCAAAGGTTATAACTTTTGCGCGCGTAGGAGATTTTTATGAGATTTACGGCTCGGAAGCCGAAGAAGCCGCAAAGGTTTTGAATATTGCTGTTACAGCAAAGACCGTAGACGGTGAGCAAATTCCAATGACAGGTTTTCCTGCCCATATATCTCAAAAATATGCTCAAATCTTAAATGATAATGGGTATTTTGTCGGCTTCTCGGAGGATAATAAAAAGATAGAAAAGCAGTATGATATAGGGTACGGTATGCTCGGTAATGGTACTACTGTTTGGAACAGGCTTGAAGAAGTAAATCACGATTATAAGACTATCGCACATATAAGCGTTGAGGGTGATGTCAAATATTATGAGGAATTACCCGAAGATATAAAACAGGGTATTGAGAAGGTTGCGGCTGCCGACAAAGCAAAATATGAAGAACAACTTGCTGATAATAAATCTAAAATCACAGACGAGCCGCAGCAGGAACAGCAGGAGGACTATTCAAAATATATCGGTAAGGAAATCATTGCTGATGACCGTAAATTCATTGTTGAAAAAATCAGCAATTTTGGAGATGTCAGCTTGCGTGATGTTACATTCCAACAAAGCGTAGGTTTCCCCATATTCCGCGGAGAGAGTATTGAGTGGCTGAAAAGCATTATAGAGGAGCAGACTCAAGAACAGACGGAACTCCCACCGCCGAATATTCCGCAGCCAAAGCCTGTTCAAAATAAAGTCATATATCCTGAAATACTCGCGTCAGAGCGTCATAACTTTACTATCACCGATAACGAACTTGGTTATGGTACGGCAAGTGAAAAATACAGAGCAAATGTAACCGCAATACGGACGCTCAAACAGGTTGAAGCGGAACACCGTCTTGCAACTCCTGAAGAACAAGAAACATTATCACGCTATGTCGGTTGGGGCGGTCTTGCAGATTGCTTTGAGGAAAAGCACGTCGGGTATAATGAATTAAAATCATTACTCACTGATGATGAATACGAACAGGCGCGCGCAAGTGTGCTGACCTCGCACTATACCCCACCCGTAGTTATAAAGGCGATGTATAAGGCTATGGAACGTATGGGATTTAAGCAGGGTAATATCTTAGAGCCTTCTTGCGGTATAGGTAACTTTATGGGACTTATGCCTGAAAACTTTTCAGACAGTAAAATTTACGGTATTGAGATAGACAGCATAACAGGCAGAATTGCACAGCAGCTTTATCAAAAAAATAGCGTAGCTATTCAAGGCTATGAGGACAGCACACTCCCCGACAGCTTCTTTGATGTTGCTATCGGTAATGTTCCGTTTGGTAATTATAAGGTCTTGGAAAAGAAATATGATAAGCATAATTTCTTAATCCACGACTTTTTCTTTGCAAAGACTTTGGATAAGGTCAGACCGGGCGGCATTGTTGCGTTTATCACGTCAAGCGGTACAATGGATAAGCAAAATTCAAAGGTAAGAAAGTACATAGCACAGCGCGCCGACCTCATAGGCGCAATACGCTTGCCGAATGACACCTTTAAGAAAAACGCGGGTACAGAGGTTACAGCGGATATTCTGTTCTTGCAGAAGCGCGACAGGATAACGGATATTGAGCCTGATTGGGTACACGTTGGACAGCACGAAACAGGACACCCGATAAATCAATATTTCCTTGACAATCCCGATATGGTACTCGGTGAATTGGTTGAGGAAAGCGGTCAGTACGGTATGCAGCTAAACTGCAAGCCATATGAAAGTATAACGCTGGAAGAAGCACTTGATTATGCTATAAAAAACATTCACGCTGAAATTAAGGAATACACAATAGATGATATTGACGATATTTCAGCTAATGATACTGTATCAATCCCTGCCGACCCTGACGTTAAGAATTTCAGCTATACCATAGTTGACGGGGATATATATTTTCGTGAAAACAGCGTAATGAACAAGGTTGAGCTTAATGCTACCGCCGAAAATCGCGTTAAGGGTATGATTGAAATTCGAGATTGCGTCCGTGATTTAATTGAATATCAGACAAAGGACTTTCCCGATTATGAAATTCAGAAACAGCAGTATAAGCTGAATACCTTGTATGATAATTTCACCAAAAAATACGGACTTATCAATTCGCGCGGCAATAACAGCGCGTTTTCGTCCGACAGCAGCTATTTTTTGCTATGCTCGCTGGAAGAGTTGGACGATGACGGGAACTTAAAACGCAAGGCGGATATGTTCACAAAGCGTACAATCGGCGCAAAAAAGGAAATAACCCACGTTGATACCGCAAGCGAAGCGTTGGCGGTGTCCATAGGTGAAAAAGCAAAGATTGATATGGAGTTTATGCAGTCGCTTACAGGCAAAACCGAACAGGAATTGTTTGCGGACTTAAACGGCGTAATATTTCTAAACCCTGAACACACATATGAAAATGACGGACGTGAAAAATACTTGCCTGCTGATGAATACTTATCGGGTAATGTCCGTAAAAAGTTAGAGCTTGCAAAGCGAAGTGCAGAACTATATCCCGATGATTATTCGGTGAATGTTGAAGCCTTGGCTCAGATACAGCCCAAAGACCTCAGCGCAAGCGAAATCACAGTAAGGCTCGGCACTACTTGGATACCCGCCGAATACTTTAAGCAGTTTACTTTTGAATTGCTTGATTCATCACCGTATGCGAGAAGCAATATTGATATTCAGTATTCAAAGCTGACAGGCGTTTGGAATGTATCGAGTAAAAGCAGCGATAAGGGAAATATAAAGGTAAATAAAACATACGGCACTCACCGCGCCAATGCCTTGAAAATCATTGAGGACACTCTAAACCTTAGAGATGTCCGCATTTTTGATTACAAGGAAAATGAGGAGGGTAAACGTATTGCTGTACTAAATTCAAAGGAAACGACAATAGCACAGCAGAAGCAGGAGGCTATAAAAGCCGCGTTTGATAATTGGATATGGAAAGACCCCGAAAGACGAAATACACTTGTTAAAATGTATAACGAGAAATTTAATAATATCCGTACACGCGAATATGACGGAAGCCATATCACATTCAGCGGTATGAACCCCGAAATACAATTACGTCAGCATCAGAAAAATGCAGTGGCGCGTATTATGTACGGCGGCAATTCCCTTTTGGGACACGTCGTAGGCGCGGGCAAGACTTGGACAATGGCAGCCGCGGCAATGGAAAGTAAACGCTTGGGACTTTGCAATAAACCGCTTTTTGTCGTGCCTAATCATCTTACGGAGCAATGGGCGAGCGAATTTTTACAGCTTTACCCTGCCGCAAATATTCTTGTTACTACCAAAAAAGACTTTGAGATGAAAAACCGTAAGAAGTTTTGCGGCAGAATTGCGACAGGCGATTATGACGCTATCATAATCGGGCATAGTCAGTTTGAGAAAATTCCTATGTCGGTGGCAAGGCAAAAGCAGATACTTAATCAGCAGCTACACGTGATTATGGACGGTATCGAAGAAGCAAAGAGGCACAATGCGGAACGATTTTCTGTTAAGCAGATGGAACGCACAAAGAAAAGTATTAAGGCAAAGATTGATAAGCTCAATAATCAAGACCGCAAGGACGATGTTGTTACCTTTGAGGAATTGGGCGTTGACCGTATGTTTGTAGATGAAGCACATAATTACAAGAATTTATTTCTTGTAACGAAAATGCGTAATGTAGGCGGCATAGCGCAGACGGACGCGCAGAAGTCAAGCGATATGTTTATGAAATGCCGATACCTTGACGAACTCACAGGCAATAAAGGCAATATCTTTGCCACAGGTACGCCTATAAGCAATTCAATGGTTGAACTCTATACAATGCAGAGGTATTTACAGTACGATATGCTCAAAGAACACGACTTGGAACACTTTGACGCGTGGGCGTCCACATACGGTGAAACGGTTACCGCTATTGAGCTTGCGCCGGAGGGTACGGGATACAGGGCAAAGACACGGTTTGCAAAGTTTTTTAACATTCCCGAACTGATGAATATGTTTCGCGAAGTCGCGGATATTCAGACCGCCGATATGCTAAACCTGCCCGTACCGAAAGCGGAGTATCATAATATAGCGGTCGAGCCTACCGAAATGCAAAGAGAGATGGTAGCCGCACTTGGCGAACGCGCGGAAGATGTGCGTAAAAACAATGTTGACCCTACTGTTGATAATATGCTCAAAATTACAAATGACGGACGCAAGCTGGCGCTCGACCAAAGGCTTATGAACGATATGCTCCCCGATGAGGACGGTACAAAGGTTTCGACTTGCGCGGATAACATATTTGATATATGGCAGAAAATATCTGATTTCAAAGGAACGCAGCTTGTATTTTGCGACAGCTCCACACCTAAAAAGGACGGTATTTTTAATGTGTATGACGATATTCGGCAAAAGCTGATTGATAAGGGAGTCCCCGAAAGCGATATTGAATACATACATAACGCTGATACCGATGTACGCAAAAAGGAATTGTTTGCAAAGGTACGAAGCGGTGATGTCCGTATCCTGCTCGGCTCAACACAGAAAATGGGCGCAGGCACTAATGTTCAGACGCTTTTGTATGCGTCGCACGACCTTGATTGTCCGTGGCGACCTTCGGACTTGGAGCAACGCGCCGGACGTATCATACGTCAGGGAAATACAAACGACACCGTACATATCTACCGCTATGTTACCAAAGACACCTTTGACAGTTACAGCTATCAGCTTGTCGAGAATAAGCAGAAATTCATATCGCAGATAATGACCTCGAAATCACCCGTCAGAAGTGCAGAGGATATTGACGAAACTGCACTGTCCTATGCCGAAATAAAGGCGCTTGCAACGGGCAATCCGCATATCAAGGAGAAGATGGAGCTTGATACTGAAATATCAAAATTGAAGCTGTTGCGGTCAAGCTTTATGAGTGAGATATATGACCTTGAGGATAAAGTAACAAAATTTTATCCGCAGAAAATACAACAACTTACAGAGAAGATTGCAGGCGCGGAAAAGGATATTGAGGTAGTCAATCAAAATCCGAAGCCGGAGGACGGTTTTAATACTATGACGCTTGACGGACTTGGTTATTATGAAAAGGACAAGGCAGGCGCGGCGCTTATCGAACGCTGCAAGACTATGACATCTACCGACCCTGTTGTTATAGGTGAATACAGAGGCTTTACAATGATTTTGTCTTTTGATTCCTTGTATAAGAAGCATAGGCTGACACTTCAAAATTCAAGGTCATATACAATAGACCTCGGTACTGATGTGTTCGGTAATATTCAGCGTATTGATAACGCGCTTGCGTATATCCCGAAGTTAAAGGAAGAATGTGAGCAAAAGCTGACGGAAACAAAAAAGCAGTTTGAGATTGCAAAGGTTGAGAGTAAAAAGGAATTTCCGCGTGAAGCAGAACTTACCGAGAAAATGGAACGTGTTGCAGCGCTTGACGCACTCCTTAATATCGACAAGAAGCATAGCGAGGTTTTGGATATACCTGATGAAACACCTCAACAAGAGCGTTCGTATGCTATGGAACGATAACGGAGGTGGTTAGATGAAATTCAAATGTATTTATGCCGACCCGCCGTGGAATTTCAAGACATATTCAGATAAAGGTCAAGGCAGAAGCGCGGAACGCTACTACAATACTATGAGCAAGGAGGATATATTTTCCCTGCCCGTTGCCGATATTGCAGATGACGACTGTATTCTGTTTTTATGGGTAACATTCCCTTGTCTGCTTGACGGATTGGAAACCGTCAGGCGTTGGGGATTTAAGTATAAGACACTCGGCTTTTGTTGGATAAAACGGTGCAAGAAGCAAACCGACAAGCTGTTTTGGGGATTGGGATATTGGACGCGGGCAAACCCTGAAATATGTATTATAGCCACAAAAGGCAGACCGAAACGCATATCCAAAAGCATACACAGCGTTGTCGATACACCGATAGAGCAGCATAGCAAAAAGCCCGATATTATACGAGAGCGCATTGAGCATCTTATGGGAGATGTACCGCGAATTGAATTATTTGCGAGAAAGCAAAGCGACGGTTGGGTTTGCGTCGGAAATGAAATAGACGGTACAGATATTCGCGACAGCCTGAAACGGATAGCTAAATTATGAGTATTTCTGTATTGAAAAAAAGGCAATAATATGATATAATTAACACATAATGTTACAGGAGTTTATACCTTTATTCAATGGGAAAGGATTATGATATGCAGAATTTATTAAAGCGTATTGATGAATATAAAAAACTGATAGACACCAAACGCCCGTTAAAGCCGGAGGAAGTCAAAGAGCTTGACGATTATTTTCGTATAGGCACGACATATTCCTCAAACGCGATTGAGGGTAATACACTTACAATTACAGAAACAAAGGTATTGCTTGAGGACGGAATAACTGTCGGCGGCAAACCGATAAAAGACTGTTATGAGGCAACAGGACACGCAAAAGCGTATGATTATATGCTTAAAATCGCAAGAAGCGACAACTTTTCATTCAGTGAGGAAATGATAAAAGAATTACATCGCTTATTTTATTTGAATATAGGCGTAGATGATGCAGGACAATATCGTAAACATCAAGTGTTTATAACCGGAACGGAATATATACCGCCTGCACAGGAGGAAGTACCTCATCTTATGACGGAGCTTATAACGGAATTAAACAATAAGTCAAACGAATTACACCCTGTTATGCTTGCAGCATATGCACACAGACGATTGGTTGATATTCACCCGTTCACAGACGGAAATGGAAGATGTGCAAGACTTTTGATGAATTTAATTCTTGTAAATAAAGGCTATCAGATTATTACAATCCCGCCCATATTGCGTAATGAATATATATCATCACTTCGTACAGCGCAGAGAGAAAAAAATCCGAGCGACAGAGATTTTAATATGCTGATAGCAAATTGTGAATTGGAGTCGCAAAAGGATATTTGCAGAATGTTCCATATAAAACTGTAAAACAAAGATATGGATATAAGCAGATAAAATTAAATAACAATGCAAAGCCTGTCGATTAGATAATCGGCAGGCTTTTTCTATACAAAAATTTATGGAGGTGTGGAATGAGAGAATTTGAAAACGGACTCAAGGTTATCGGTACGGACTTAGGATACGGGAATATAAAGACCGCAAACACTGTAACGCCTACGGGAATTACCGTGTACGATACCGAGCCTATATTTCAGGGTAATATCCTTGAATATAACGGCAGGTATTACCGATTCGGTGAAAATCACAAGGAGTTTATCGCGGATAAATCTGTTGACGAGGACTTTTACATATTAAACCTTATGGCGGTTGCGCGTGAGTTACAGCGCACAAGTACATATGACGCGCGTGTTTATCTTGCAACAGGCTTGCCGCTTACTTGGGTACGCGCACAGCGTAGTAGCTTCAAAGCGTATCTTATGAAAAATACAGTTGTGGACTTTCGATACAACGGTAACGATTTTCATATTGAGTTTGCCGGGTGTAGCGTCTATCCGCAGGGCTATCCCGCTATTGTAGAGCGTATCAAAGAGTTTAAGGGTACAAATATCCTTGCAGACATCGGTAACGGTACAATGAATATCCTGTATATTCAGAACAAGAAGCCGATTGAAAGCAAATCTTGGACGGAAAAACTTGGTGTCAATCAATGCGTTATCCGTATCAAAAATATCGTTATGGATATGTACGGAGTAAAGATTGACGACAGCATTGTGGAGCAGTATTTACGATTTGGAAAGGCTGATGTTTCAGACAAGTATCTGAAAATATTGTATAAAACCGCATCGGAATATGCGACAGATATTTTCGCGGCATTACGGAAGTATGAATATAATTCTGAACTGATGAAGCTATATGTTATCGGCGGCGGTGGCTGTATTGTAAAGAACTTTGCCGACTATGACCGTGAGCGCGTCATAATCATTGACGATATATGCGCCACAGCAAAAGGCTTTGAATACCTTGCATATATGCAGATAAGGAGAAACCAAAATGCAGGATAAAAAAGACATATATCAATGCTCAATCAGATTTCACAGATACAATCCCGAACACCGAAAGGCTTGGTCGCATTTACGGAATATAGACAAGGCGGAATACAAATCATATGCTGACTTTATCGCAAAGGCTATAAATGCCTATTTTGAAAAGGATAGTACAGATATGGAAACTGATACCGTAAAGCTTGAAAATATGTTGATTGATAGAATATGCGCGGCAGTACAAAAGTGTATTGCGGACGCATTATCAAGTGAAATACTAAAACAAGTATTTAATTCCGATAAAAAATCAGGAAATGCTATCAAACCTGAAAGCAGCGTATCCGATGTGGATTGGGCTTATCTATGCGGAAGTGATGAGTGATATATAAAAATAAGCATTTGATGTCAGCAAAACAGCAAATCAGCCTTGAATGACAGCAAGACGAAAGCAAAACACGATAATTTGATTTAATCAAAAATTAAGGCATAATTCGTGCTGTCAAATTCAGGCGAAATGCTGTCAGGTCTGATATTAAAAATACAAAAAATGATATAAAGGAGGACACAATGCAGAACTATAAAGCAGAAATAATGACAAGCAGTAATACGATACAAAGGCTTTGCCTTTGGTACGGGCAAGCATAGCATTTTGCCGTCAAAATACAGCTTGTTAGTGGCTTCGCCCCTAAAACCCCGCGCCTGTTGGCGCAAATAAAATGAAAAGAGGTGTATAAAATGTGTTACAGCTAACACCTATTTCACTTGCGGAAGCAAATGCTTATGTTGCTAAATATCATAGACATCATAAGGCAGTACAGGGACATAAATTTTCTATCGGCTGTTCCGAAAACGGTCAGCTTGTAGGCGTTGTAATTGTCGGACGTCCTATAAGCCGTTATTTTGATAATGGTAAAACGCTTGAAGTAACGCGCCTTTGCACAGACGGAACAAAAAACGTATGCAGTATGCTGTACGCAGCCGCCGCAAGAGCAGCAAAGGCGATGGGATATGAAAAAATCATTACATATACGCTTGAAAGTGAAAGCGGAGTCAGCTTAAAAGCGGCAGGCTGGAAATGTGTCGGTATTGCAGGAGGTAAACAATGGACAGGAGTGAGAAAGCCGCCTGTTCCGTTATATCCGCAGGAAATGAAATACAGATATGAAAAACTGTTGTAGGACGGTGAATTTGTATGGATAAGAAAATAAAAATGTCAGTACGATTAACCGAAAGAGAATATAAGCACTTAAAATGTCAGGCTGCCAATGCAGGCTTAAAGATGGAACCGTTTATCCGAAAACTGATTATGGGCGTGGATATTACCCCGCGTCCGCCGGGTAATATTATCAATCTCATACGGGAAGTAAACTATATCGGCAACAACATAAATCAGATTGCTAAAAAGGTAAATTCGGAAAACCGTGTAAATCAATCACAGCTTGAAGAAATATTACATCTGCTCGGAGAAATATACCGCGAGGTCAAAAACTGATGGCAATTACAAAGGTATATGCCGTTCGGAATAAGCTACACCGCGCAGTAAATTATGCAGCTAATGAGGAAAAGACCTCGCTTGATAAGTTAATCGGCTATGCCGCTAACCCCGACAAGACGGAACAAAGTATATTTGAAAGCGTTGTAAACTGTACAACTGTCGAAACAGCTTTTGATGAAATGACAGCTACAAAACGAAAATACGGTAAAGAGGATAAAGTCCTTGCATATCACTATATACAATCCTTTAAGCCGGGCGAAGTAACACCCGAACTTGCACACAGTATCGGAGTACAGTTTGCAAAGGAATGTTTTGGCGATAGATTCGAGGTGGTTATAGGAACGCACCTTGACCGCGAACATCTCCATAATCATATAGTTGTAAATTCTGTTTCATTTTTAGATGGCGGCAAGTTTCGCTCTACACCTCAAAGCTACTATAACGTAATCCGTAAAATTTCAGACAGGCTATGCAGAGAAAATGAATTATCCGTCATAGATAATCCGCAGCACCGTGGTATGCACTATGCAGAGTGGAAAGCCTTGAACGAGGGTAAGCCGACAATACGCTCTCAGGTACGCGAGGAGCTTGACGAGGTTATAAAGTCCTCATATACAATGCAAATATTCTGGAAAGAACTGAAACAGCGCGGATATGTGGTACACCGCAAGGGTGAGAATATAAAGTACACGTCTATCATTCCCCCGTTTGGCAAAAGACCGATAAGGCTTGATAAACTCGGTGCGGAATATACCGAAGCAGCTATAATGGAACGCATTACGGCTGAGAGGAACGGTATCCGTACTATGCCGCCATCACAGCGCAGAAAAATATATAGATATAACGGAAATCTTAAAACAGTACCCCGAAAAAAACTCAAAGGCTTTCAAGCCCTGTACTTCCATTATCTGTACTTGTTTAAGAAAATCCGTAAGAAGCAGACACCGCAGAGGGTGTCATTTTTTATGCGTGATGAAATTATCAGGTTTGAACGCTATCAGAAGCAGTTTAAGTTTTTATACAGCCACAACATAGAAACAGCCGAGCAGCTACAAGCATATCTCTCGGAACAGGAACAGCAGATTGAGAATTTGACTAAAACACGTCAAAACCTATACAACGAAAGGAATTACACAGATGAGCAAGGGGAAATCTCACAGCAAATTTCAGAAATTAACGGTGCGCTCAAGGTATGCCGTGCAGATGTCAGAATGTGCAAGGCAATACTTACAGACGCAGACCGCATCAAAGAAAAGTATCATAAGGCACAGGAATTACAGACACAAGCAATAGAAAATCAAAAGGAGGTTACAGACAATGAATTCAAGCGGAGAAGTCGCTGATTTAATGGTAAAAGAGGGTATTCAGATTACCGAGTCAAGCGTTAAGCTGATGGCGCTCGGTGCGAAAAACCTTGCCGCAATTATAATGGCACTTGTTAATGAAGATAACAAGCTGCAAGGAATGACTAATATGAAGCAGCTTATAAAATCAGAAAAGCCGTTATGTATTATGCAGATTAAAGAAGATTTACGGAAATTCAACAAAGAAGCGAAAAATTATGGAGTGTTATTTGCTCCCGTCAAGGATAAAACAAATGATACGGGACTTTGTGATATTATCGCAAAGCAGGACGATATACCGCAGCTTAATCACATTATGGAAAAGCTCGGTTTTAATGCGCCTGTTATTGAAAACACTCCCGATAATGAGGAAACGAAAGTAAATCAGGATAAAGCACAGTCAAAAAACTCAACACCCCGCGCGAACGAAAATCAGTCAGGCGGCAGATATACAAAGCGCGGGGATACGGAGCGAACGGACAGCAATTCTAAACCGTCCGTAAAAAAACAGATAAACGACATAAAAGCACAGCAGGCAAAGAAACAAGCAGGACGCGCACCTGTTCGTCAGAAGTCGCGTACCGCACCAAAAATGAAAAAGGAGAGATAACGCAAATGTGTTGTATTCATAGAATTGATGTATCGTCTTAGCTTTAAGGCGATTTTTTATTTAATTTACGAAACAAAACTATATAGAATTTATGGAGGATTCAAAAATGAATATCAAATTTAAGAACAGACTCAAGAGAATTTTATCAAGCGTAATGGCGGCAGGAATGGCTATGAGCCTTATTCCTTCGGTCAGCTTCGCGGCACAGTCAAACGAATATGTAGACCCCGCTGATGTATGGATTGAAGCAAACGGGCGCACAAGCGAGTTTGACATCAATGCAACAGTAACTACGGGTACTATGTTCTGCCCTGTATGCGATATGCCGACAAGCAATATTTCTTACCGCGTACCTGAATATACACGCACAGGCGAAACAGCATTAAATCGCGGCGTATATTATTCCGACGGTACTTGTATGGACGGAAAAAGCAAGGGCAATCTTGATGATGGCATACCGGGCGTTGACGCATTCTATACCGGAAGTCATTGGACAAAATCAGTTTGTCAGAATTGCGGCACAATAAATTCCGTTGACGGAATTAACGCGTATTCGTGCGGAAAAGATGTATATTCCCTTAACCCGTGCGACAGCAACTTTTTCCTTGATTTTGACAGCACGGAATATACCCCTTACAGCAGCACAAAGCATAAAACCTCATTAAAAAGGGGCAAGTATTGTCAATTCTGTAAGGGAACGAGAGAAACCGCTGCTATTGATTATGAAAATCATAACTTCGATGAAATGATAGACGGAGAATTGGGAAATCAGCGTTTTCATATTACGGCGGATTGCGAGGATTGCGGCTATAAGAAAAACGAATACGCGGCTGCAAAGTCTGTTGTACAGAGTTATTACGGTAAAGTTGACGGAAAAGCGCATACCGTAACAGTCAGCGATTTGTCGGAGAGCGGTGTGCATACCTCAATCCGCTATGGTACAGAAGCGAATAAATGTAATAAGACTTCCGCACCGAATTATACAGACGAGGGATATTATCCTGTTTACTATGAGATTGATTATTCATACGGCGGCGAGAGTATGACGGAAAACGGAGTAAGCTATGTATGGCTTTTATCCGATACCACGTCATCGAATACAAACAGTATTCATACACACAACTTCCGCTATCTTGAAACAGTACGCCCCACCTGTACAGAATTAGGCTATGACCGTTTTCAGTGCAGCGAGTGCGGAGCATTGCAGAAAACAAATTATACTCCCTCAACAGGACACGATTACAATACTGTTGTAATCCGTGAGCCGAGTTGTCAGCAGGGCGGTTTGGAATTACACGCTTGTAAATCTTGCGGCAGCTATTATACTGAAAACACATCAATGACAGACCACCGTTATCAAACAAACACAGTTGCGTCTACTTGTACGGTAAACGGATATACAGAACATATCTGTATTGACTGCGGCTACAAGTACATTACAGATTTAACGCCGCTTGCAAAGCACGATTACAGACCGACGGTAACCGCGTCGACTTGTAAAACAAAAGGCTTTACAACATACAAGTGCAGAAATTGTGATGATACATATGTCAGTGATTATACAGAGCCGCGCGGTCATAAGTGGGACGAGGGACACACAGTAACAAACTCGACTTGCGAGAGCGAGGGCGTTATGGAATATGACTGTAAGCATTGTGATGAAAAGATGATAAAGGCTGTCAGTGCAACAGGTCATACATTGGGCGAAGCTGCTACCTGTACCGAATCGCAAACTTGCGAAAGCTGCGGCGCTATTCTTGAACTGCCGACAGGTCATACCTATTCCGAAACAGTAACGGAGCCTACTTGTACGGCTATGGGATATACCACATATAATTGTGATAATTGCGACCATTCATATGTTGGAGATTACAAGGACAAAATCGCTCATAAGTACAGCGCGGATATAACTGCTCCGACTTGTACGGCTATGGGATATACAACATTCACTTGTGAGGATTGCGGCGACAGCTACATTTCAGATTATACCGACAAGGCGCCGCATAATTATAACGCTGTTGTAACCGCGCCTACTTGTACGACTATGGGATATACAACATATACTTGTGCGGATTGCTCAGATAGCTATGTAAGCAACTATACAAATGTATTACCGCATAACTACAATAAGCAGACCATAGAGCCGACCTGCACATCACAGGGATATACAATCTATACCTGCCCCGATTGCGGCAAGGAATACATCGGAGATGAGCAAGAGCCGATTGAACACCATTATAACGCTATTGTAACCGCGCCCACTTGTACGGAACTCGGATATACCATCTATACTTGTACGGACTGCGGCGAAGCACACAAGTTAGATTACATTGAAGCAACAGGACATAAGCTGTCCGATTGGATAGTTGATGAAGCGGCTACAATCGAACACAGCGGCGAAAAGCATATTGAATGTACTGTTTGCGGTACGATTATAAACACAGCCGAAATTCCGAAGCTCCCTAACAATGATAATTCTGATGAGGACGGTCATTCAAAGGTCGGCGATTATAACATTCTGATTACAGACAAGGATAGCAAGCCGATTTTCAACAGCGAAATCAGCATTGACACAAACGATAACCTCACAATCAAACTCCACGATGGACGTTTACTGTCGGCAGAGGATATAACAACAATCACAGTAACATATACCGAAACACAAGAGCCTGCAACAGATATAAATATCTTTATTGCAGATTCGGCAAATAACGCGGCAACAGGTAAAACGGACGCAAACGGTCAGCTTGCAGTACCTAATACAAATTCGTCAACAGGCAGCACAAACGGTACTGTCGCAGATGATGACAAGACCTATGTTGTAATTGCTACCGATAAAAACGGCGAGCTTATCCCGAATTGTGATGTAGTTGTCGGTGATAACTATTCTATTGATGTAAAACTCCCGACAGATACAGCCTTTAACAAGGATAACCGCGTAACTATTACTGTTGTAACCGAAAAGGGCGAAGCTGTCAGCGGTTTAAGGGTACAGGTTATAGGCGATACAGACCACATAGAAAACGGATATACAAATATCAAGGGTCAGATTACATTACCTATGTCAAATACCGATATTACAGACAATAACGGTAACGCAGATGTCGGAGAAATTAAGGACGATAAAATCTATGATTATACCGTTGTTGTATCAGACGAACAGGGCTTTATTGAAAATGCCCTTATAACTCTTGTTTCAGATGATAACGCTATACTTGTGTGTTTGCCTGATGGAAAAGTAATTGATTATTATAACCGTACTACAATTAAGGTAACAAAGGCAGACGGAACACCTGTTCCCGATTGGAAAGTAACAGCCTACAACAAGGACGGAAGCGGTATTCGTACAGAGATTACGGACGAAAACGGAATTGTTATAGTACCGCCTTTGAGTGAAGCGCCTATATCAAAGCCGACACCTACTCCCGACCCTGACACAGAAGCTACACCGTTACCGGGAGTAACGCCTACACCGACACCGAGCGACAAACCTGATGAAACAGCAAAGCCGACGGAAACACCGAGTGGAACAGAAACACCTACGCCGACAGACAAGCCGACGGAAACGGAAAAACCAACAGAGCCGACACCCACACCCAATATGGGAGATGGCGCGGTAGTACAGAATAAGAATTATAAGTACAGAGTATTCGTATGGGATAATGACGGAGTAATCACCGAATTTGGACTTGTAAAGCTGCTTGAAAACGGTAATCTTGAAATAGAATTACCTACAAACAAGACGCTCAATCCCGAAAACAAGGTTAATGTTAAGGTTGTAAATGCTGATAATGATACAGCGATTAAGGGTGTCACCGTAACCGTAACAGACGCGTCAAAGAATACCGCTTCGGATATTACGAACAGTAAGGGTATCGCGGTTGTGCCTTCTTCTGATACAGATATTACAGACCAAAACGGCTATGCACAGGTAATCGAGGACGGTAAAATTTATAACGTCATTGTAGAGGATACAAAAGTCAAGATTAAAAATGCAGTTGTAAAAATAAAGGACGGTAAAATCAGCGTTACACTTCCCGATGGACAAATTCTTGACACATCAAATCAGACCACTGTAACTGTAACGGACAAAGAAGCAAAAGCCGTAAAGGATATGAGCGTAACCGTAACAGACAAGAACGCAAAGACCGCAACAAAGGATACTGATGCAAACGGTAAAATAACCGTACCCGTCAAGACCACAACAAGCGGCGGCGGTTCTTCTTCAGGAGGAAGCGGCGGCGGTGGCGGCGGATATGTCAAGCCTTCATATACTGTAAAGGTTGTTGACAAAGACGGAAAGACCGTAAACGTCAATAAGGCAGTCAAGGACGACAAAATTACTTTGACGCTGCCAAAAGATAAAACGCTTGACGATAATTATTACACAATTATCGTAACTGATAATAAGGGCAAAATTGCACCGAACATTGATGTTACGCTCAAAGACAAGGATAATTCCGTAAATGGTAAAACGGACGCAAACGGTCAGGTTATTATGCCGCTGTCAGAGCATAAGGCATATATTGTAGGCTATCCCGATGGAACATTCCTTCCTGATGGGGATATGTCAAGAGCAGAAGCGGCAGCTATATTTGCAAGACTTATCGCAGATGAAAAAGGCGAAACAATAAGCGGTAAATCATCATTTACTGATATTGACAAAAACTGTTGGTATGCGGACTATATCGGCTATCTTGCAAAATACAAGGTGATTGAGGGATACAATGATAACACATTCAAGCCTGATTCGCCTGTTACAAGAGCAGAATTTGTCGCGATGTCGGTACGCTATTATTCACTGTTCAACGAGGTTAAAAAAGGCGGCTACACAGTAAAATATACCGATGTCAACAAAAAGTATTGGGCGTATGATGATATTGCATACGCTAAAAATATCGGTTGGCTCAACGGATATGTTGACGGAACATTCAAGGGCGATAACAATATTACACGCGCCGAAGTCGTAACAGTTGTAAATCACGCAACAGGCAGAACAGCGGATAAGGACTACATCAATAAGAACGTGTCAACTCTTAACAAGTTTACCGACCTCAAAAACAATTCTCATTGGGCGTATTATGAAATTATGGAAGCAGCAAACACTCACAAAGCTACTTCCTCCGTTAACGCTGAAAAGTGGGTAAAATAATTCTTTGAAAGGAGTGTATTTTTATGAAAAAGCATAGGTATATATGCTTACTCGTTTCTTTTATAATGATTATATTATGTAGTCAAACAGCATTTGCGGCATTTAAGAATACAGAACTTATCAGCGGAGGTATTCAATATTTTTACTATCCCGAAACAAAGAGTATGGAAATATATCAAACACGCAGCGGACACGGCGAAACATATTTATATGCGGAGTCACCGTTTAAGGATTGCGGTGTAGAAACGGCAACTATCGGAGATGGTGTGCTGAAAATAGGACATAATCTGTTCCGTGATTGCAAGACATTAAAGAGTGTTACGATTGGCGATGATACCACATATCTCAATCAAACTGTTTTCAAAGGCTGTACGGCGCTTAAAGATGTTACGCTCGGAAATGGCTTGACAGAGTGTGTGTATGGTACTTTTCAGGGGTGCCGTTCATTGACAAGTATTTCTTTGCCTGACAGCCTTATCAAAATGGGAAGTTATGATTTGGCAGATTGCACATCATTAAAAACCGTGAAGCTACCAAAAAATCTTACCATCATTCCTCACGGACTTTGCGAAAATGATACATATTTGACCAAAGTAACATTTCCCGAAAAGTTGGAGGTTATAAAAAATCAAGCATTTTACCACTGTTCAAAGCTAACGGGTGATATAGTATTACCGAGTACACTAAAAGAAATAAACTCGTTAGCGTTTAGGGATTGTACGTCGCTAAAAAGTATCACACTTCCTAATAGTGTTGAAACGGTCAGTCAGAATGCCTTTAAGGGTATTACTGATAGGATATACTTGGACTGCTTATCGGGATATAGAGTTATGGACGACACCTCATATAGCAATGCGGGAAATCCGAAGTATCTTAAAGAGATGAAAATCGCAGAGATTGACGATATAAATTACACAGGCGGCACGGTTGAGCCGAAAATATCTATTAGCATAGTAAATCAAATGAACGGTAAAACGGTTAAGCAGCTTACGGAGGATAAAGATTATACCGTAACATATTTGAACAATGATAAGGCGGGAACAGCTACGGCGGATATAACATATATAGGCGATTATGCTGATTACGCCGGAGATGTCAATTCGATTGATTTTGAACTATTAGGGAAGTCGGTTGAACGATTGACTATCAATCCTATTCCCGACCAAGTTTATACAGGCAAACTAATTACACCAATACCCGATATTTGGGATTTGAATTAAATAAATATAAAACAAAGGAGATTTTTAATTATGAACAGAAAAATAACAAAACTTATCACGGCGGCTTTATCCGCAGCAATCACTTTTTCGTCAGCAATGACATTCATCGTATTCGCAGAGCCGAATAATACAGAAACTACACAGGCAAATGACGCTGTACTCTATACAGGTGAAGAAGTAACACCACCCGTCAGCATATCCGACGAGGGCGTACAGCTTCAGAACGGTGTTGACTATGACCTTACATATGAAAACAATGTAAATGTCGGCACAGCAACGGTTATTGTAACCTTTAAGGGAAATTACAGCGGTGAAAGACGTGTAAATTTCAATATTACTGAAAGAAATCTGACAAATAATGATGTAACATTATCAGAAATAGACAAGCAAATTTACACAGGTGCGGCGATTGAGCCAAAGCCTACAATTACGATTGGCGATATTATACTTGTTGAGAATACAGATTATACTCTCAGTTATACAAATAATATCGGCATCGGTACGGCAACTATTGACGTAACATTTATCGGGAATTATGCAGGAAGCGTAAATACTGCTTTTGAAATTATCCCGAACGAATTTTCCGATGCGGATATAGAAAGCGGTGCGCTTACAGTTACGGGGATTGAAGCACAGACATATACGGGCAGAGCAATCACACCCGAACCGTCAATTAAATTCGGCGATGTTACTCTTGTGAAGGATAAGGATTACACCTTGTCATATGCAAATAATATCAATGTCGGCACGGCAACTGTCACAGTAAACTTCAAAGACGCATACAAGGGCAGTGTAAATATAAACTTTAATATTTTACCGAAATCGGCAGCAGACGAAAGCTACATTACAATCAATGCCATTCCCGACCAAACATACACAGGCAATCCAATTACTCCCGAAGTGATTATAATTGACATCAGCAAATAAAATTATTTACTATAAGGAGGATAAAATCGTGGCAAAGAAAATTTTATTGCTTATCCTTTTCGTGTTTGTGCTTACGGGGTTTTCAACATTCGCTTATGCCGAAGCTGCTGACAGCGGTGAGGACATCACAATTAAGTCTGATGATAAAGTCCTTGTAAAAGATGTAGATTATACACTTGAATATAAAGACAACATTAAACAGGGTACGGCAACGGTAATTATAAACTTTATTGGTAACTATTCGGGACAAACCGAGCAGAATTTCAATATTGTCCGTAAAGGCACTAACAGCGGCGGAAATTCTTACGGCGGTGCAACCGTGAGTAATAAAGATAACATCATTTATACAAGTGATATTTTATCTGATATTACAGAACTAAATGCGGTTGAACATCACGCATACATAAACGGATACGAGGACAAAACATTTAAGCCGGACGGAAATATGAGCCGTGCTGAAGCTGCGGCGATATTTGCAAGACTTATCGCAGAAGCAAAAGGCGAAAAGATAAGCGGTAAATCATCATTTACGGATATTGACAAAAACGGTTGGTATGCGGATTATATCGGCTATCTTGCAAAATATCATATCATTGAGGGATATGAGAACAAAACATTCAGACCCGACAACAGCGTTACAAGAGCCGAGTTTGTGGCTATGGCAGTGAGATATTATTCACTGTTTAACGAGGTTAAGAAAGGCGGCTACACCGTAAAATATACTGATGTCAACAGAAAGTATTGGGCGTATGACGATATTGCATACGCTAAAAATATCGGCTGGCTTAACGGTTATAGTGATGGCTCATTCCGCGGTGATAATAAGATTACACGCGCGGAGTTTGTAACCGTAGTAAATCACGCAACACTCAGAACAGCGGATAAGGACTACATCAATAAGAACGTGTCAACTCTTAACAAGTTTACAGACCTCAAAAACAATTCTCATTGGGCGTATTATGAAATTCTTGAAGCAAGCAATACGCATAAGACCGTTGACGGCAAGAGCGGCGAAACTTGGGTAAAATAATTTTCTTCAACTCTACGGAGCGTTTGTTGATGTTTTATATTAGTTATGTTACAATATAGCTATTCAAGGAGGTAGCACAATGGATTGTAATAAAACAGGAGCATTAATTGCAAGGCTAAGGAAAGATAAAAAAATTACGCAAAAACAGCTTGCGGATAAATTAAACATATCAGACAGAACGGTATCAAAATGGGAGCGTGGGGGTGGTATTCCCGATGTTTCGTTATTATCGGATATTGCCGATATATTTGATATTACTATTGAAGCGTTGCTTAACGGAGAAATTTCATCAAACGATTTTATTGGAGGAAATATGAAAAAATCAAAATATTATGTATGTAAAACGTGTGGAAATATCGTAATTAGTACAGGTGATGTATCTGTGTTATGCTGTGATAAGAAAATGACAGAGGAAATACCACAAAAAGCTATGGACAGTGATAAACTTTGCGTTGAAGAAGTAGAAAACGATTGGTATATTACAAGTAATCATTCAATGATAAAAGACCATTATATATCATTTGTAGCATTTGCAACAGGCTCAAAATTACAGATTGTAAAACAATATCCTGAATGGGATTTGCAGGTGCGGCTTCAAAAACGTGAACACGGCACATTACTTTGGTATTGTACGAAACACGGATTGTTTTATCAATACCTGTAATACAGTATAATTAAGCGATAAGCGGTTGTTATATAAAAACAGCCGCTTTTCTTGTTTCAAGGAGTTGATTTTAATGCAAATTTCAAGACGAAAGTTGTGTGATAGCAGTTGAACAGACAGGACAGCAGAAAGAATATGATAATTATGTTTTTATTGCTTATTCCTGTTGTGATATGGCTTGCGTTAAAGGTGGCTATGTGTTACAGTACGGAATTGAAACTGTTTGATATGCTTCCGCTTTTAACTGCAAGCCTTAATCAACCGTTATATTTACATCTAAATGAATATAGCCTAAAAGCTGTATTCATTTTTTTGTTTATATATGCCTGTTTTGTGGGTATATATTTTACATCAAGCGAAAACCGCAGACCGGGAGAAGAACACGGCTCGGCAAAATGGGGTAATGTTCAGAGCATTGCAAGAAAATATACGGATAGAAAGCACAGGTTGAAAAATCTCATATTGTCGCAGAGCTTGGCGTTAAGCCTAAATGCGAAAAGTCATAGACGAAATCTGAACGTGCTTATAGTCGGCGGCAGCGGCGCAGGAAAAACGCGCTTTTACGCAAAGCCGAACATTATGCAGTGCAATACCTCATTCGTTATAGCTGACCCAAAAGGCGAAATGCTAAGAGCAACAGCGCCATTGTTATTACAGCGCGGATATGATGTTAAGGTATTCAATCTTATCAATCCATCGGACTCGGACGGATACAATCCGTTTGTATATATCTGAACTGATGAAGATGTGGTAAAGCTAATATCAAACCTGATACAGAACACCACACCGAAGAACGCGCAGCAGTCAGACCCGTTTTGGGAAAAGAGCGAAATTGCGCTTGATACTGCCTTAATGCTGTATCTTCTGCACGAAGCGCCGCCCGAAGAACAGAATTTTGAAACAATGATGTTCCTGATTGAAAATGCGTCTGCTATGGAGGAGGACGAGATGTTTCAATCCCCTGTTGATGTACTGTTTGAAGCACTTGAAGAAAAATACCCTGAACATATTGCGGTAAAACAGTGGAAAATATTTAAGCAAGCGTCAGGAAAAACAGCGAAGTCGATACTTATTTCCGCAGCGGTACGGCTTGCAGCGTTTAACTTACCTGAAATCGCAAAGATGACCTCATATGATAATCTTGATATAGGCAGTCTTGGCGAAAAGAAAAAAGCTGTCTTTTGTGTAATACCCGATAATGATAATTCCTTTAATTATTTAGTCGGTATGCTATACACGCAGGCATTTCAAGAATTGTATTACAGAGCAGACCATAAACACGGCGGAGAGTTGCCTATTCCCGTACATTTTGTAATGGACGAGTTCGCAAATGTGGCGTTGCCCGACAACTTTGAACGGGTACTTGCTACTATGCGCTCGCGCCGAATTTCTGTATCAATAATCATTCAGAATATGGCGCAGTTAATGGCTTTATTCAAGGATAGTTGGGAAAGTGTCGTAGGAAATTGCGACACTTTTTTGTATCTCGGCGGTAATGAGCAGAGTACGCACGAATACATTTCAAAAATGCTTGGTAAGGAAACAATCGACACACGGACGCGCGGAGTTACAAAAGGACGGAACGGCAGCAGCAATACAAATTATCAGAACGCAGGGCGTGAGTTATTAACATTAGACGAGGTGCGTCTATTGGATAACTCAAACGCCCTTATTTTTATTCGCGGCGAAAAGCCGATAATGGATAAGAAGTTTGACATACTATCCCACCCGAACATTAAGCTGACGGAGGACGGAGGTGCTAAACCGTATCAACACAGCAAAGACAATAAATATCTGATAGACGATATTAGCATATCGGATATTAACAACTTAAAGTATATAGAATTGGAGGACTCAGTAAATGAAGAAATTTCAGAACATAAATAAAACATCGTCCGAGAAGAAAATCGGAAAGGCAGCAAAAGGCTTGCGTATCACCAAATACGCGCTGATGACAATACTGCTTATGCTGTCATTCGCAACACCCGTATTTGCAGATGACCCGCTTGCGGCGATTAACGGACTGTCAACATTCATATTCTCGGCAATCAAGGCAATCGGTATGATTTTACTCGGCTTTGGTATTGTGCAGATAGGCTTGTCGCTTAAATCGCACGACGCATCGCAGAGAGCAAACGGCTTTTTGACATTCTTCGGCGGTGTTATTATCGCGTTTGCAAAGGATATTCTTGACTTGATACTGTAAAGCCGCATAACACCTTGACTTTTTGCTATTATTTTGTTAGAATAAAAGCAGATTAAAGTAATGGAGAGGTGATACTTATGTTACAGAGCTACGAATTAAGAATATACAACGATACACTTATCACCTTTTCTCTTGAAAAGCGCGGCTTGGAGGGACTTTCTGCTGATATTATATCCATAGCAGACGATAAAAAGCAGTTGTTCCCGCTTGACCTCAATCTGACACCGCAGGGCATTTTGAAATGGCTTGAAAAGCGTGTAATACCGAAAAACCGTATGTTTGTAAATGAAATTCTGAAAATGCTTGGTTTATCGGCAAATGATACGCAGGGCATTATTGATGTGTGTAAAGGCTTATCATTAAATGACAGCTATTGGGTAGTGCCGCGGGGCTTTGACGGAACATATGAGCAGTATAATCTGTACGAGAATAAGTTTTCTGAAATATTATCGCTTGTTGCATATACAGGTGTGGGACACAGTAATGAAGCATTTACTACCTCGCCCGAACTCACAACAAACGGTATGCTGCCGAAAGGTTGGCGGTTTATAGAGAATGACGGTATTTATCTGTATAAGGGCGGCACAACAGGCGCGTCAAATACAGGTAATGAGCCGTACAGTGAATTTTACGCGTGTCAGATAGCAGAAGCTATGGGACTTAACGCCGTACATTATGACCTTGAAAATTGGAAAGGTATTCTTGCTTCAAAATGCAGACTGTTTACTGATATAAATACATCATACATTCCGATAGGACGGCTTGTAAGAGATGGCGGCTTAAAGGCTTGCCTTGAATACTACGGCAATCTTGGCACGGAATATCTTGAACAGATAAAAAGTATGCTTGTATTTGACGCTGTAATATATAACGAGGACAGACACTTCGGAAACTTCGGTGTGCTTCGTGATAACAGAAGCGGAAAAATAACCACGTCAGCGCCTATATTCGATAACGGTTTATCGCTGTTTAATTTTGCGACAAAAGAGGATTTTGAGGACTTGGATAGTTATGCGAAAACGCGCAGTACACCATACGGAGTATCGTTTGAGGACGTATGCGCGGAGGTTATGGGAAAGACACAGACAGCGCAGCTAAGGCGGCTGATTGATTTCAAATTCAAGCGTCATTCAAATATAAACCTACCCGATTGGAGAATTAACGCACTTGAGGAGCATATACAAAAACGCGTGATACAGCTTCTTGATATTTCAAGAGAAAAGAAAAGGCAGAAAAACGAGCCTGAAAGATAAACATTTATTTCAGAAAAAGGACAATCAATCTTTATGGATTGGTTGTCCTTTTTCTATTGGAGGTGAAACGAATTTGAGCGATAATTGGATAGTGGCGAATTTGGAAAACGCTTTCGGCACTTGGAATGATAAAATGACCGAAATATGGTCGCTTATTACTACCTCGCCGCAGAATTTCAAAGGCGGAGCAATATGGAATATCGTAACTACAATAAACGGAGGATTGCAGGCTATTGGATATGCCCTGCTTATCCTCTTTTTTGCTATGAGTATATTCAAATCAACAGCATCATTCAGGGACTTTCAGCGTCCCGAATACGCATTAAAGCATTTTATACGCTTTCTCGCGGCAAAGGTAGCGATTACATACGCGCTTGACCTGATGACGGTTATATATAAAATATGTGGCGGTGTGGTAGAGAAAATCGCGGGCAGTCTTGGCGGTATCGGCAGCACGGCAGTAACGCTCCCCGCAGCTATTGAAACCGCAGTTGAAGAAGCAGGCTTTTGGGCAAGCATACCGTTATGGCTTGTAACAATACTCGGCAGTCTGTTTATAACGGTACTGTCGTTTATTATGATAATGAGCGTGTACGGACGGTTTTTCAAGCTGTATATGTATACAGCACTTGCCCCTGTACCGCTTTCGTCATTTGCAGGCGAGAGTACATCGCAGATGGGCAGAGCATTTATAAAATCTTATGTCGGAGTATGCTTGGAGGGCGCGGTTATAGTGCTTGCCTGTATTATATTCTCGGCATTTGCAAGCGCAAGTACGCCCCATATTGATACATCAATCACAACAGTAACAATGATATGGAAATATATCGGTGAAGTGATATTCAATATGCTTGTGCTTGTCGGACTTATTAAGGGCGCGGACAGAATTGTAAAAGAAATGTTAGGAACTTAAAGGAGGAACAAAAGGTTGAAACAAAAATCAAATAAAGAAAAATATAATACAGAAAAAAAAGGCATGGCAAACAGACCATCGTTAAATGGTCAAAAAG
>CAJUFV010000243.1 GCA_910585795.1 uncultured Clostridia bacterium
ATTTATTTTTAAAAATAGGATGTAAAAATAAGTCATTATCATATCTATTTATTAATGGTGTATTTAATAATATTAATTTGAATGATCTTGAAATATCAAACACAGTAAGAGAATATCTTGAAAATAATTCTTCTGCCGCCGCTCTCTATGAATGGGCAACGCTTATCAATGATAGCGGAGAGCAGGTTTCACCTAAATTAGCTAAACAAATAAAAAAAGACCCGTCAACAATTAATTACCATAAATTTTTTGAAGATTTATTCTATGGGGTTTCATATACCGACTATCTTTTTAGTTTGCCGATGGGAGCAGGCAAGACATATCTGATGGCAGCATTTATTTATCTTGATTTATATTTTGCGTTAAATGAACCTAATAATTCAGCGTTTGCACATAACTTTATAATATTCGCGCCTTCAGGTCTAAAATCATCTGTCATTCCAAGCTTGAAAACAATACAGCGATTTAATCCTGCATGGATTATACCTGAACCGGCTGCAAGTAAAATAAAAAGAAAAATTATCTTTGAAGTTTTGGATCAAAGCAAAACATCAAAGAAATCAAACAAAACAAAAAATCCAAATGTACAAAAAATTGCTAATCATCAGCCTCTTTCAGAACTTTTTGGACTAGTAGCTGTTACAAATGCAGAAAAGGTAATTCTTGATCGCATTAAAGAAACAAACGGACAAATTTCATTGTTGGAAGAAAGTGATGACGAAAAAGACCGCCAAGCTAATGAATTGCGTAATTTAATAGGTAAGCTGCCGTCACTATCAATTTTTATTGATGAGGTACATCATGCAGTGAGCGATGAAATAAAGCTGCGTGCGGTTGTCAATAAATGGGCTGAAAATAGAACAATTAACTCCGTTATTGGATTTTCGGGCACGCCGTATTTAGAAAAAGCTGAAAAAATTAAAATCACAGATACATTAACAATTTCCAATACAGAAATCAATAATGTAGTATATTATTATTCACTGATTAACGGTATAGGTAATTTCTTAAAGAGACCTGTTGTTAAAATATCAGATGTTGCAAACAGTTCAAAAATTATTGAAGCCGGAGTACGCGACTTTCTTGATACTTATAAAGACACAGTATATGATGGTGGGTTAATAGCAAAGATAGGTATTTATTGCGGTACTATAGAAAAATGTGAAGAGCTTGTATATCCTCTTGTTTCTCGAATTATTAACGAATACGGATTATCTAATGATACTATTTTAAAATTTCACAAAGGCAATAAAAAATATCCTAAACCCATTGACAGCCAAATGCAGTTTGATATTTTGGATAGTCCTCTTTCTAAAATTCGTATTGTGCTTCTCGTACAAATTGGCAAAGAGGGCTGGGATTGTCGAAGTCTCACGGGAATTATTTTATCACAAGAGGGCGATTGTCCTAAAAATATGGTTTTACAGACATCATGCCGTTGCCTGCGGCAAGTAGAGAAAGATAAAGCTGAAACAGCGTTAATTTACTTAAATGAAAGCAATGCTGATAAACTGAACTCACAATTAAAACAACAGCAGCATATTTCGCTAAAAGAATTTTCGTCTGTCGATAACAATAAAACAATTCTTAAAAGATACAATAGGACGGAATACTTGCAATTACCGCCAATTGAATATTTTCAGTTAAAAATTAATTATAATACGATAACAATTGATAATGATTTAAATACTGTGGAGGATATAAAACAATCTATCGAAGAGACAAAGATTGAAAATATACTTAAAACTACTGATTTTTCTATGGAAACAATGCAAACAGAGATAATATCAAAAGAAAGCGGAGACGTTCCTGCTATATTTACACCATGGCTTTGTGAAATTGTAAAACAGAGTTTTGGTTTTATCAGTATGACGCAATTAAAAGAAAAAGAAGAAGTATTACAAGAAGTGTTTGAAAAAATCACATACAAGAAGAATAATTCAAGATATTTTAGTTCTTTGTATAATAAATCACTTGTGGAAGCCAATATACGTAAAGCTTTTTATGAAAAACGCGATTTTGTAACAACTGAAGAACTTGTACCGAACATAGCAAGCCTCTTGAATATTTCTAACTTTAAATCTGAAATTCAGGCAGACAATACATCCGACTATTATCCCAAACAGGAAGTGGTTGAAAACATTATACACGATGATGAAGGTCAATTGAAAACACCTGCAAGAATTGCAGATACAATTAAAATACTTGAAGAAACAGGAAATAATAAGATGGCAGAAGATTTGCGCAGGCAATATTCTTCGCATCCGATGAAAGATAATTCTTTTCATTATTTACCTTATAAGACAGATAGTAATTTTGAGCAGGTTTTTCTAAAAGAAATACTTACATTAAAAGAAATCAAAGATTATGGTCTTGAAGTATATTATAACGGCGACAAAGCAATGACTGAATTTAAAATTAAATGTTATAAAACAAACAGCGGTAAATGGCAATATATCGGAATGTATACACCCGATTTTTTGATTATAAAACGAAAGGACGGTCAAATTTACAAAGCTATTATAGTTGAAACAAAGGGTGAGATATATGCTAATGACCCTGCTTTTAAAGATAAACGAAGCTTTATGGAAACTGAATTTATACTTCAGAATAACAATGCTTTTAAGTATGACCGTTTTGAATATCTTTATTTAGAAGATAATTTACCTGAAAATGAGAGAATAAAATTGACTCATAAAAAAATATGTGAGTTTTTTGAGGAGGTATAATAAATTTTGATGATAGTATTATCAACCCCGACACTAAAAATGACGAAGAATAAAAACCTTATTATATTATTAACAAGCCTGCAAATAAAAAGTCAAGTACTTTTTAGAAAAAAATAAAAAAGATTTATGCAGAAAAAATAGCAAGAGAAAAAGACCACCGTATAACGCCG
>CAJUFV010000244.1 GCA_910585795.1 uncultured Clostridia bacterium
AGCTGCACACTTTATTCCGTACGAGGTATTTGAGTTAGTATTTTTAAGTGCGCCCTTTGTTGCTCCTGTATCAACTATTGTAATGTCATGTACCATCTCTATTACCGCGCTTGTATTTGAAGTCAATGTATGACCGTTAAGGTCAATATATGTTACACGCGACGTTTTCAATCCTGCCGTGCCGAGATCTATATCAGCTTCAAGTTTGACTATTGTATTGTTAAGCTGAAGTGCTGCTATAATTTCCTCTGCTGATGTCACTATTGTCTCTGTTTCGGTGTCAGGTGATGCGGTTGGCTTAGATGTCGGCTCGGTAGAAGGCGTTGTTGTTGGTTTAACCGGCGTAGATGTCGGTCCAGCAGTTGGTGTTGCTGTTGGCTCGACTGCAGGTGTCACTGTAGGTTCTGTCGTTGGGTCCACCGTAGGCGTTGCTGTTGGCTCTGGCTCAACACCAATTCCGCGAACTGTATATGTGCCGTCACCGTTATCAACTTTTTCATAAATTTCTGTGTCCTTAATATAAACAGCAGGGTCAAAGGAGAACGTTCCGCCTGTAATTGTTATATCCGTTGTTGTATTATTAGGTTTTGTAAAGCCTATAGCAGACTTAAAATTTCCGCCTGTTATATTTATCACAGGCGGTGTTGCCATTGTCGCTTCGTCACCATCAAGAATACTGTAGCCGCCAGCATTTGTATTTTCAAATGTACCTCCATTTATAGTAAGTGTTCCGCTGTATCCTTTTGCATTGTTTATTACACCTCGTTTAATATTCGGATTTGTAAATGTACCTCCATTGATTGTAACTGTACTTGTACTTGATACAGTCATACTACTCATTGTCCCGTGGTAATTAAAAGTTCCGTCCTCTATTGTAATGACAGCGCCGCCTGCATTCAGAGCATACCCTTTATAGCTTGCGTCACTGTTTATGATCGCACTTTCAATATTGAGCGTTCCGTTTGCTCCTGCATTGATTGCATATGCGCCGCCGTTAATTACCGCGTTATCCTTTAGATTTACAACAGAACCCGCACCATTTAGCATTATTGCCTGTGATGCTGCGTCAATCTCCGCCCCTTCAACATTAAGAGTAACATTTTTAGCTGCACACTTTATTCCGTACGAGGTATTTGAGTTAGTATTTTTAAGTGCGCCCTTTGTTGCTCCTGTATCAACTATTGTAATGTCATGTACCATCTCTATTACCGCGCTTGTA
>CAJUFV010000245.1 GCA_910585795.1 uncultured Clostridia bacterium
CTATATTTTTTATTATTTCATACATATACGGATATTCGTGTACAATTCTGTTAATGCATCGCCTGCAAAAATCATTCCTAAGCGTGCTGTTATCACGCATTTGCTGTTTCATACCCCATGTATGTGTAAATCGTATTTCGCTTTCGGAAAAAAGTTTCCCTAAATCTGAAAATGACCCAATTGACATTCCCAACTTTTTTGCGCACATAGATAAAAGTCTCTGTTCAGCAAATACCATATATTTTAAACGGTCATTTTTTTCATCTGTATGACGCATAAATTCAATAGATTTTTCAGTGTAGTATTTTAAAAGACGGTCATTTTTTATTACGCAGAAAGCAGTGTTACAGGCTTTAAGATTCCAGTCAAAATCATTGTCAAAGCTGTAATTTTTCATATGGAAGTAATCCTTTGGCGGATATACATCTGGATATAAATTCTCAAAATGTATAACAGTTACATCCTCAAGCTCATCGGAATTTATTGTTTCCCATACAATAAAATCGGTGTCAATCATCGCTATGGGCGCGGCTTGGCGATTCATAGCGAAAATTTTTCCAGCCGCCCAGAATACGTCAGGATTTACATCCACATTGTCAAGTATGTTTTCAATATTATCCCATATTTCTGTAATTCCTGTTTTTTGGTAAAATTCTTCGCCGGACGAATCTGTTATCATAATAATTTTACCGTTTTTTTCACGCCATTTCAGCGCGGAAAGAATAGTGGTGAGCAATTCAAAATCCTCAACACTATATGGAGTGTTTGTTTTATTTAAAAATGGTTTTGTCCAGTTTATATGTATTCCGTTCATAATTCTAAATCAGGTTTATACCATAGCCGTTAACCAATATACATTCTTCGTGTGCCTTGCTTTCAAAAAAAGGCATGTCCAAAAAAAATGATGATAAATATGATGAAACAAATGACGCAGAATAAGAAGAAGCAAACGAGGTCGTGTATGACGAGGAGAAGCTGTCTGCGTACTCATATTCATACTGATATATATATGATGTGATAAAGCTTCCTTTATATTTATACAGATATGAGGTAACAAAGCTTGATAAAAAGTAACTTGACATCATAAAAGATGATACTGAGGACAGTATAGGCGCAGTACTTTTTACCGATAAAGAGGCGTTTTCAGCTAAAAAGTCAGGAATAAAGCCTATGCAGTTTATTCCCATGCTATTGCAGCTTTGTTTGTCAGTATTTATTGAAACACTGATATTTCCTATTGCCGTATAACATATACCCCTGTATAAAGGCAAAATAAATTTACCATCGCACAGCGCTATAGAGGTATAACCGTTTGAAAGGGCATTTTCAAGCTCTTTTTGGTTGTAAACTATTATGTCAAAAGCCATTGTATACCCTCCCCTTTTCGTTTATGCTGTAATCATCATGATATTATTGTATCACATATTTATGTCAAAGTGTAGTGTTTTTTGAAAAAAATCCGTTTTCAATCATTTTATTAAGCTGGGCTCCGTAAAGAAAAATATTCATACAAAAATACAGCCACAGCATTAAAAAGACTAATGCCGCCAGAGAGCCGTAAACATACGAGTAATTTGAAAAGTTCTCAATATATATTGAATACGCGTATGAAAATACCATCCAGCCAACAGCGGAAAACGCTGCTCCGGGAAGCTGTGTCTTAAAGGAATTATTCTTTTTTGGA
>CAJUFV010000246.1 GCA_910585795.1 uncultured Clostridia bacterium
CCGATTTTTCAATATACGTCTAACATTATCGCGCTACCAAAATAGAATTAACTATCTTTCGCTGCGTACTATGTCCTTCTGATGGACTGAGAGCATGTATAATGTTAAGATAATCCGCTATCTGTGCAGGCGTACTGCTGTGGATAAGCCATTTCGAATATTTTTCTAACTATATCTGCCGAATTTTCATTAGGTCTTATCTTTTGCAAAATTCGAGCAATATGTCTCTTTGTGTTTCTATTCGTTCATAATTTACTCCGAAATCATCCACAATATACTAACCCCTTTTTATTTACCTGTATATTATTCTCCTTCAAAAAAACAGTACTAATAGAAACATTAATCCCTTTCAATTTTCTATTAGTATATATTTTTTCTTTTCAAGCACAATTTATAATTTGTTTACGGATAATATTTTCTAATTCCTTATTTACTTCCATAGGTGGCTTATGTTCTGTATCCTTTTTCGTTACGAATACAACATATCTCCTAACCGGTTCTATTTTCTTCATAGTAGTTACCCCCAGCTTTTCCTTTTGTAAATACTATGAAAAATATATTCGACTAATGCGTTAATATTTTACAATTTTAATCCGTTTGCTTCTCTTTAAGCATCATATACATTGCACAATGTGTATCGCATATATTTAAAAGCACATATTTGCCGACAAAGCTATATAAGTCTTTTCTAAAACTACTATTTTACAGACTGCTATCTCCTTTCATATTGATTAAATTATATCACATTTAATACTAATTAAACAACTCTCTATAAATTCAATAAAGCCGCACCTACAATACCTGCGTCATTGCCAAGCTTTGCGGATACGATTTTTGCTTTTTTCAAATATTTATTAAAACCGTATTTTCTGACATATTCACGCACAGGAGCAAACAAAGTCTCACCTGCGTGACTCACTCCACCGCCTATAGCTATAATTTCAGGCTGCAGCATATTTTCAACATTTACGATACCATCTGCGAGGTATCTAATATAATTACTAAGAACAGCTTGTGCTGCCCCATCATTTTCCAACACAGCATCAAATACAGTTTTTCCGGTCACCCTGTCATTTTCAGCTGCAATTTTGTTCATAAGGCTCTGAGGATTCTTTTTCATTGCTTCCTTTGTCAGTCTAATAAGCGCTGTTGCGCTCGCATATGCCTCCCAGCAGCCGCGCTTACCGCAGCTGCATTCTTCTCCGCCGCTTACAATGGTCATATGTCCCGGTTCTGCCGCTGCGCCATTAAAGCCGTGGTATATGCTCCCATTCAGTATTAGTCCGCCTCCAACACCTGTTCCTAAAGTTATAAGCATAAATGAACTCACACCCTCACCGTAAACAGCATATTCACCCAATGCCGCACAGTTTGCGTCATTATCTATATACACTTGCAGCCCTGTCCATTCGCAAAGCTTTTCCGCCATAGGATAGTGCTTCATCGGTATATTGTTGGAGTATATCACAACTCCGTTTTCTATGTCAATTGTTCCCGGACAGCCTATTCCTATTGATTTGATTTCAGAAGTGCTTATGCCGCCTTTCTCAATGAGCATACCTATAAGCTTTGCCATATCAGCAACGATTTCGTCTGTTGGACGATATGCCAATGTAGGTATTGATTTTTTGCAGATTATCTTTCCTTTTTCCTCAACAATTCCTGCTGCTATATTTGTGCCGCCCAAATCTATTCCAATATAATACATATTTTTCTCCTATAAGTTACTTATCCATTCCGACGCCATTTTAATCCATTGCTGAACTTCAGTGCGGTTTCCTTCTTCACATTCTGCAACATATTCATTTGCAACTGACATTCCATGAGGACCGTTTGGGAAAATATGAAGTTCGACAGGAATATTATTATCCGCCAATGACTTTGCCATGCATATGCTGTTCTGCACCGGTACAACTGTATCAGCAAAACTGTGCCAGATAAACGCAGAAGGACAAGATGCTGTCACCTGTTTTTCTAATGACATCTTCTGCGCAACATCTTTATTGTCTCCTGCAATATTTTTAATTGAGGCCTGATGAGCATTAATTCCAGATGAAATTACGGGATAGCATAAAATCATACCATTCGGTTTATTAAGTCCATCCGCCGTTTTTATTGTAGGCTCATTATCATGGAACACTCCAAGACTTGCAGCAAGATGTCCGCCTGCGGAAAAACCGCACACAATTACCTTATCTGTGTCAATCCTCCATTTCTCGGCGTTATTTCGTACCGCACGCACAGCGTCTGATAAATCCGTCAGAGCGGCAGGAAACAGTTGTTTTGTTCTATATGTTAAAACCACAGCATGATATCCTGCCGCATTAAACGCAAGCGCCACAGGCTCTCCTTCACGCGGTGAAACATATTCATATGCGCCGCCTGGACAAATTATCACAACAGGTCTTTTTCTATCCTGTTCTAGCGGGTCATCAATTATATATGTAGTCATGTACGAGTTTTTATCTTCTCTTAAACAAAGCTTTTCATATAGCATTTTATTCCCTCCAATTTACTTTTCATAAAACAAGGCTTGAAAAACTGCGCAATCAGCCTCCAAGCCTTGTTTTTATTTAATAACATTATAAACGTCATTGAATTTCTTTAATATTGTTGCAGTTTGCGCTCGTGTAGTGTTATCTTTGGGACGGAGAGTATTATCATCAAAGCCTCCGATAATATCTACACCTATAATCCACTTCATAGCAGAGATTGCATAATCACTTATTTCCTGCGTATCATCATAGTTAAGAGCATTGTCATTCTTAGATGAAATATTTATACCTTTGTATCGTGCATATCGCCATATTATAGTTGCAAGTTGCTCACGAGTTATATTTTCGTCAGGTGCAAACTCGTCATCTGAATATCCTGAAACAATACTATTCGTGTTAGCCCATGATACTGCCTTCTTAAAATACGCATTTTCGGGGACATCCGTAAATACAATATCTTCTGTACTGTCAGGTTCTCCATCCATTCTATAAAGAACAGTTACAAACATACATCTTTGTATGTTAATTTCAGAACCGAATTCCGTATCACTCATTCCGGACATCAGACCATTATCAACAGCATATTTAACATAATCATAATACCATTGATTTTCAAAAACATCAGTAAACCACGCATCATTTGAGTCAACGATAGGGTGCTGTGTAGCTTTTGTACTTTCTGCCGTATCTCCATTTAAATCAGAAACATCAATTTCAGGTTTCGATGTCGCTTTTGGAACCAGAGGCGGCAGCGGTGCAGATGAAATTCCTCCTCCCCTGCTTTCACCAGATGAAGCATTGCTTATTACAGGTTCATCCGGGCCCCATATTGATGGTTTGGACGTAGGTTTAACGACTGGAGTAAATGTAGGAATACCTGTTGGTGTTACCTGCGGAGTAGTTGTCTCTGTCGGCTTGGGAGTATCAACCGGTTTCGCCGTACCTGCTGGGCCGGGTGATACTGTAGGCTTTGGTGTATTTGTTGGATTGGGGGTTCCAGTTGGCTTTGGTATGTCTGTCGGATTGGAGGGGGCTGTTGGTATCGGCGTAGCGCTCGGTTTCGGAGTTTCTGTTATCTCGCTTTTATCTACAACCGTATACATACCATCTTTATTTACTGCTGCATAAATATTCTCATCTATGTATTGTTTCGGGTCAAATATAAAGCTTCCACCCGTTATTATTATTTCAGTTGTTGTATTATTTGGCTTTGTGAAGCCGATACCAGACCTGAAGCTTCCGCCTGCAATATTTATTACAGGCGGTGTTGTCGTTGTTGCTTCGTCACCATCAAGAATACTGTAGCCGCCAGCATTTGTATTTTCAAATGTACCTCCGTTGATTGTAAGTGTTCCGCTGTATCCTTTTGCGTTGTTTATTACACCTCGTTTACTGTTCGGATTTGTAAATGCACCTCCGTTGATGATTATATTGCTTTTGCCGGAGACGACAATACTACTCATTGTCCCGTGGTAATTAAAAGTTCCATTCTCTATGGTAACAACGGCGCCGTTTGCACTGAATACATAACCTTTATAGCTTTCGTCACTGTTTATGACCGCACTTTCAATATTGAGCGTTCCGTTTGCTCCTGCATTGATTGCATGTGCGCCGCCGTTAATTACCGCGTTATCCTTTAGATTTACAAAAGAATTTGCACCATTCAGCATTATTGCCTGTGATGCTGCGTCAATTTCCGCTCCTTCAACATTAAGAGTAACATTTTTAGCTGCACACTTTATTCCGTACGAGGTATTTGAGTTAGTATTTTTAAGTGCGCCCTTTGTTGCTCCTGTATCAACTATTGTAATGTCATGTACCATCTCTATTACCGCGCTTGTA
>CAJUFV010000247.1 GCA_910585795.1 uncultured Clostridia bacterium
ATTAAATCAAAAGGAGTTGAACAATATATGGCTAAGTTTACATATCAGCCTCATGGGGTGTGCAGCGCCCAGATTGATTTTGAAATAGAGGACGGTATAGTAAAAAATGTGCGTTTTACAAGAGGCTGTAATGGAAATACACAAGGTATCAGCGCGCTTGTCGAAGGTATGAGAGTTGAAGAGGTTATTAGAAAGCTAAAGGGCACAAACTGCAATGGCAGAGGAACATCCTGTCCGGACCAGCTTGCCAGAGCGCTTGAGCAGAGTAATAATCAGTCATAAAAACGAATTTTCCTTCATATACTGTATATAGACTCAGTATATGGAGGTTTTTTCATTTGCAGACAGTTACAATAAAAAAAGATTTCATAATAAAGCATATATTGTTTTTACTGATAATTGCCAGCTCGTTAAGCGTAGTTACGGCTGCAAGGAACATAAAGACTGAAACGATTGAAACAAGGATATATTATGTGGACTCGGAAATGTTGCGTCTGATTCCTGTGAGGACAAGCGTGCCAAAAATGTCCGCGCGGAAAACGGCGGAGCGTGTTATTAAAAAGCTGATAGAGGGATATGACAGCAATCCTAAAATACGCAGAATTATACCCAAGGACGAGCAGTGTCTTAAGGTATCGGTAAAAGACAATATAGCGTATGTTGATATAAGAGGTGAATTGAGTGAAAATCCTCCTGAGGGCAGAGACCTTGAAATGCTGATGGTTTATTCTATAGTAAACTCTCTTACTGAGATAGATGGAATAATAAATGTACGCTTTACCATTGACGGTGAGATTAGCAGAAAATTTGTGGGATACCTGGACATGCGTGAAACCTTTATTCCTGATTATTTTGTATAATTGTATCAAAAGGTGTTGAGGAATTGTGAAAACTGTGGTAGAATTATATTAAAGGGTTTTGTTTAGAAATGATAAAACCTGCGGAAAGGAGTTAAAAAATGGCTGTTCATGTTATAAATGAAGCAAAAAGATGCTTAAACTGCAAAAAGCCTATGTGCCGTGAAGGCTGCCCTATTCACACGCCGATACCTGACATGATACGCATCTTTCTTGAGGGTGATATAAACAGAGCGGGAGAAATGATATTTGAGAATAATCCTATGTCTATTGTATGTTCTCTGATATGTAATCATGAAAATCAGTGCGAGGGTCATTGCGTGCTTAATCATAAAGGCTCTCCTGTACATATAAGCAGCATTGAGAATTATATTTCAGAAAATTATTTTGATAAGCTGGGATTTTCCGGCATTCAAAAGAACAGTATGAAGGCCGGTATAATAGGCTCAGGGCCTGCCGGAATTACGATAGCTATAATCCTTGCGCAGAGAGGATATGATATAACAATTTTTGAGGCAAAGGAAAAAATAGGCGGTGTACTCCAATATGGTATTCCTGAATTTCGTTTGCCGAAAACTATTTTGGCGCGATATAAGAGGAAGCTTTGGGAGTTGGGTATAAAAATACGTCCGAATACCTCGATAGGTACTACAATAAGTATTGACGATATGTTTCGTGACGGTTACAGCGCTATATTTATCGGTACGGGCGTGTGGCGTCCTAATACCCTTCATATAAAAGGCGAAACACTTGGAAATGTTCATTATGCGATTAATTATCTGACGAATCCAGATGTTTACAGACTGGGTGAGAGTGTGAATATTATTGGCGCTGGTAACAGCGCGATGGATGTCGCACGTACAGCGCTGCGTCATGGTGTTAAGAAGGTGACGGTGTTTTCGAGAAGCGACCATCTTGCGGCTAGCCCGCGTGAGGTGGATTATGCTAAAATTGACGGCGTTGAATTTGTTGTGCATGTGGAGCCTGTAGAGATTGTAGATGAGGGTGTTATTTTTGTCGAGCTGGAATGTGACGGTAAGGGCAATCTTTCTCCGGTAAGGGGTACAGAAAACCTTTATCCTGCTGATTCTACAATTATTGCGGTAAGTCAGGGGCCGAAGGACAGAATTGTTTCTACAACAACTGGACTGGAGGTAAATGAAAAGGGCCTGCTTGTAACCAATACATTTGGTGAAACAACGCGTGACGGCATATTTGCGTCAGGTGATGTTGTACGCGGAGCAAAGACTGTTGTTGAAGCTGTTGCCTATTCAAAACAAGTTGCTGACGCTATGGATGAATATATGCGCGGATTGCAGGATGAAAGAGATTAACTTGTAATATGTAAAAAAAGACTGAATTATATTATATGAATATCAGTCTTTTTTTATTGTTTTGATATGTATGATTTTGCTTTAAGAAATATTATAACAGCGCTTATTATATCAGCACAGAATACAAACTGAAATAAAGAATGTATGATTGATGATGATTTTGTTATTTTACCGTCAAAACAACATCGTACAGAGGCAGAAATACCAATCAATCCGGTCAGGAATATTGACATGCAGTCAAAGCCTATAAAGAGAACAGAAAAACCAAATGTAAATATGGTCAGCATGCAGATAATACCCATAGTAAAAATCAAGATATACGCCGGTATTTGAATAAGCCTAATAATCATGTTTATATAAGCAATTTTGCCTGAACTCCATTTTTGTGAAATGCTGAGAATAAGAAAGCTGATATTGCAAATCAGCGAAATAATAAATAAAAGAAAAATATAAAACAGTAAAATATAAGCGTTATTACTAAAAAGCGTATTCATAAATGAGCCTGTAAATATACAAAATACTGCAAATAACAACGAATACGGAAAAACAGCGCATGGTAATAAAATTATGTATTTTTTCATTGATATGTACCTCTGTAATTTATCTATGATATAATTATATCACACATTTACTACAAAATACAATCCGCTGTTTGTCCGTATTTGCGGGATAAGCGTATGCATAATAACTTTTTAATGTTTATTCAAGAAAATGTGATTTTATAAGCGCCAGGCGAATGATATATCCAAGATAAGAAGCGACTGCCGCTTTTATAATATCAAACGGAATAAACGGAGTTACACATAATGCAAGAGCTTTGGCAAGATTCGTTTGCTGAACCGCCATAAATTGAATTGTTCCAGCTGTATAGCATATAATCATTCCTATAAGATTTATTATAAATATTTTTATAATTGTGATTATTTTTGTTTTTGCCTGTTTGCCTGTCAGTGTACCGATAAAAAGAGTCATAAGAGCATAAGACCAAAGGTAACCTCCTGTTGGGCCTAATAATACCTGAAAACCGCTTTTGAAGCCGGAAAAAACAGGCAAACCGACCGCGCCGAGCAGAATGTATACAATAACGGATATTGTGCCTTTTTTCGGACCTAGAATAACTGCCGTGAGCATAACGCTGAAGGTTGCCATCGAAATGGGAACAGGACCTATTGGGATTGTCATGACGCAGAATACGCACATAATTGCCGCGAATACCGCGCATATAACCATTGTTTTTGTTTTCATAATTTTACCTCGCTATATATAAAATTTCTTGTATATTATAATACATAACATGATATTTGTCAACTTGTTTTTTGCAAATCAGGTTTACAATTAAAGTATTTACTTTTTTTGTAAAAAGTGTTATAATGATTTTATATCAGTGAATATGGTATATAAATTCAAAATGAACAGTAAATATTCGGAGGTCGGAAGATGTATAACAAGAAATATTTTCAGAAGCAGATGATGGATATAATAAATCCGCTGAAAAAATTTTATAAAGGGTCTACAGTGCGGTTTGCGCGGCATAGAGCATGGTATGAGGATATTTCAGGTGATATGGAGGCGTTTTCACGTCCGCTTTGGGGCCTTGTTCCTTATTTTGCGGGCGGAGGAGAGGATAAAGAATTTGAACGCCTGTATGTTAATGGACTGGAAGAGGGAGCTGATAGCAATTCAGCGGGATACTGGGGTGAATGTCATGACAGAGACCAGCGTTTTGTGGAAATGGCGGCGATTGCATATGGACTGCTTTTTGCGGAGGATAAGCTGTGGACACCTTTATCTGAATCAGGAAAGGATAATCTTACTAGATGGCTTCTTACAATTAATCATAATGAGGTGTGTGATAGTAACTGGATATTTTTTAGGGTACTTGTGAACTGCGCGCTTAAAAAAATCGGCAGACCGCATGATGATGAACGTCTGGCAAATGACCTTAAACGTCTTGATGAATTCTATCTCTCAAACGGATGGTATAAAGACGGAATGAACGGACAGAAGGATTATTATATATCGTTTGCGTTTCATTTTTACAGTCTGATATACGCTGTTGCTATGAGTGATATAGACGGTGAAAGGTCAAGACTTTATAAGGAGCGTGCCTGTGAATTTGCTAAAACCTTTATATATTGGTTTGACGAGGACGGAGAAGCTGTGCCATACGGCCGCTCGCTTACATACCGTTTCGCGCAGTCGGCGTTTTGGAGTGCTTGTATAGTCGCTGACATAAGACCGCTGTCCATTGAGGTTATGAAGGGCTTGCTTGTCCGTAATCTCGAAGGCTGGATGAATAAAAATATATTTGACCATGCGGGGATTTTGACTGTAGGATATGATTATCCGAATTTGATTATGTCAGAACATTATAACGCGCACGGGTCGCCGTACTGGGGACTTAAAGCGTACGCGTTTCTTATGCTGCCGGATAATCATGAGTTTTGGACATGTGAAGCTGCGCCTATGCCTGAGCTTGAGAAATTAATGCTCATAAAGGAAGCTAATATGCTTGTATCAAGGAGAGGCGGCAGAACGGTGATATATGTCGGCAGTGATATTGAGGGCTTTGACTGCGGCCAGATAATACCTAAATATTTGAAATTTGCTTACAGCGCGCATTTTGGATTTAATGTTATGAAAAGTATGATAAGTCTGGAAGAAGCCGCGCCTGATAGTATGCTTGTGTTTAAGCTGGATGATATAGTGATGGCGCGAAGACATTTTGTTTCGTGTGAGACATCAGAAAAATGTGTTATAATAAGCTGGTCTCCTTTTATGGGAATAGCTGTAAAAACAACAGTTATACCAACGGAAGAAGGACATATAAGACAGCATGAAATTGTGTCGGAATACGATTGTGAGGCCTATGACGCGGGTTTTGCCGTAGCAAGCCGTGATGATGATAATTGTGTAAGCGGAGACGGTAAAACGGCATGGGCAAAAAATAATTTTCAGTATTGTGAAGTGTTATCTGAAACCGGAGGAGCGGGTATTGTTATTAATGCGTCGCCTAACACTAACCTCAGATACAGCAAAACAGTTATACCTGCTGTTTGCTATAGGATAAACAAGGGAAAGACAATTGTTAAAACAGTAATCAAAGATCATATGGAGGATTAAGATGATACCTAATGACCCGGCAGTATTACTTAGCTTTGTTAATACAAAGCTGAGAGATTTTTATAGCAGTCTTGATGAAATGTGCTCCGATATGGAGCTGGACAGAAAAAGTATTGAGGACAAGCTTGAGGGAATAGGCTATAAATATAAGGATGAAAGAAATCAGTTTGTATAGGAGGAAATATGACTGAGACTGAAATTAAAAGTATTATTGACGAAGAGACGTATTTAAGGGTTAAAAATGCTTTTAAATGGGATGAAATAAAGGAACAGGAAAATAATTATTATACAGACCATAACGGTATACTGCGTCAAAATCGTATAATGGTTCGAGTGAGAGTGATTGACGGTGTATCTAAAATACAAGTTAAGCTCCATAAAAATAATAACAGCCCGCTGCAGATATGTGAGGAAAACGAATTTGCCATAGATGGTATACCGCAAATGATTCCCGCTGAAAAAGCAAAGAGGATTACGGGAGTAGAATCTGGAGATTTGTTTTATATGGGCAGCGCGGTAACTGTGCGGTATAGTCTGAAGAGTAATGGCAGTGAGCTGTGTCTGGACAAAACCAATTATTTTGACAAGACAGATTATGAGGTTGAGGTTGAATATGAGGAAAAAATGAGCGCTGAATTGCTTATGCGGCTTACGGCGCTTGGCATAGCTTTTAACAAAGAATCAATTGGTAAATTTTCACGATTTTTAAAGGAATATGATAAACGTCAGTAAAAATCTGTAATATATAATAAAAGCTGAAACGGAGGATAAAGGACGGTCTTATGAGAGCAGTATCAATTACTAACAGAGGCGGAAGACAGAATAATGAGGATAGTGTGAGGTCTGCGCATTCAGAAAATGTGTGGTGTTTTGTCCTGTGCGATGGTCTTGGCGGTCATCAATGCGGTGAGATTGCCTCTGCGCTTGTAGCGGAAACGATTTGCGGTGAGTTTGAAAAGGCTCCGGCAGTGACGGCTGAGGCATTAAAGAATTATATTGACACCTCAGCGTATTGTCTTGAAAAAGCGCGTTTTGAAGATATTGAAAAATACGATATGTCCTCGACGGTTGCTGCGCTTCTGACTGACGGAGAAAAAGCTGTGTGGGCGCATGCCGGTGACAGCAGGATTTATTATATAAGCGGCGGTAAAATATCTCAGATTACTGATGACCATAGTATTGCGTTCTGGGAATACAAGAATGGTCTTATAACTTATGATGAAATACGTAAAAGTCCTAATCAAAATAAGCTTCTGCGCTGTGTAAGTGATACAGACAGGCTGGAGACGGAAGCTTCAGAGGAAATCACGGTAAAAAAAGGAGATGCGTTTCTTTTGTGTTCCGATGGCTTTTGGGAATTTGTTTATGAGAGTGACATTGAAGAGACACTGGAAAAATCCGCGTCTCCTAAAGAATGGCTTGAAAAAATGCTGGTCATTCTTCATAAAAATGAAACAGAGAATAATGATAATTACAGCGCTGTAGCGGTAATTATATCATAAAAAGCGGCAGCTGATATAGCTGCCGCTTTGACGTAAAAGAAGAATGAAACGGGAGTCGTTAAACTAAAAAATGTCACAGACACAGAAGGTCGGCTGATAGCCTATATTAGTTTCAAATGCCAGCTTTATCATATTTATTGCGTTATCTATCTTGTCATCACGCACGATAGTAATAATGCCGTTTTTCCAGCATCTCACTGCCTCAATACCGTCAACATTTTTGCTGCACCTTGCCAGAAAGGTATGTTCGTGACCAAGGTCCCAAAAACGCTCCATAGATTGCTGAGATAGATTCATCTGTGTAAAGAGTCCACGTATATTACATCGTTTCAGAGCTCGTGAGGCGGCCATCAGACGTTCATTTTCAGTTGCGAGATGATAAAGATATTTTGCTGATGTTTTGTTTTTTATACTATCCTTTGCGTTTTGCAGTATTTCAGGGGTGATATCCGCAATGCTTCCAATATGCGGATACATACGGCGTATATGCTCAAGAGCGTAATTTATGTCTCTGGAGCGGTCAATTTCTCTTTCAGTGCAATGTGCTGTAAGAATTTTGTATCCGGACATTGGCAGGGGAAGATTTTTCGGAGTATTTCCTGAAAGCAGGGTGCAGTAACCTTTTCGAGAATATATAATTCCTAGATGCTGCATGATATTTTGACCGCCGGATGCCATATAGGCTGTTTCAAGAGAATCCGCTTCAATATTGCTGACTGTAAAAACGGCCTGTGTAAGTGTTAGAAAGAGCGTCTCCTTACGCGGCAGGAAATCTGGGATTGAGCAGTCAAACAGTATTTCCGCGCCTTTTATATTCTTGATTTCAAGGCGCTGTATAAGCTCTGCGATGTCTTTTGCCGTGCCGGCATATTGTGCTGTGCCGGCACCGTATTTGTATGAAATTGCGTTGCTTTGGTCATTGTCCTGTATCATTATCATTTTACCGCCAAGTTTTCTGGCAAACATTTTGACACCCATAGAAAGTGTGCAGCCAATAAACGGAGCGGCGTCAATATCGTCGTGACCCAGCAGAGAGCAGAGAAGTCCGTTTGACATAAAATGCAGGAAATTATCTGATGGTCCAAGCCGTTTGTAAAAGTCATTTTTCAGTTCGGGTAAATTCAAATAAATCACTCCTTTGCAGTAGTTTAACCTGAAAAACAAAAATACATTCCTGAGGCTGGTATTTTTTGTTGTTTTGACATATATTTTGTGTTAAAATGAAGAAAACTAACTATGTTCTAACTTTGTATATGATATAATTTGATTGGGATTGCAATTCTGATAAGATTATATTGGAGGACAAAATTATGAAAAAATCAAAAAAAATTATCGTATCCGCTATGATGGCAGTAATGATATCTACAGCGGCAATGATGCCTATTTCAGTTTTTGCGGCTGAGTATAGGCCTGTGAATTTTATCAAGTCAAACGGAGCTCTTGCGGAAATGTTAAGCAGCGCTTTTAGGTGTCTCAGCAGTATGGGTACTGTTGAAAATGGAAGTAAAGATGACACAGTAACGGTTACAGTTTGCAGTGATACTTCCGGAAGCGTAGAGGTAAACGGCGCGGCTGAAAAAAATGAAGCCGGTGATACGATGGTATATGCAGTATCAGCTGTTACTGCTGGAAGCGCAGAGGTAAATGGTACGGCTGAAGAAAATAAATCCAGTGATACGATGGTATATACAGTAACAACTGATGCTGCTGAAAAGAGTGAGACAGATGAAGTTTTTGTGTACAGTATCAGTACAGAGAATGGTAAGATGTTGATAAGTACAGATAACGGGAAAAGCTGGAATGAAGTTGATGTTAAAGTAAGTAAAGACTTTCAGTAATTAAGAAATAAATTCATATTACGGAGCTGCTGTGCATAAAAGGCGGCAGCTCCGTAAAAGAAAAATGGAGATATGAGTATGAAGCTTCTGATTGTTGAGGATGAGGAGGATTTATCGGCAATTCTTGCAAAAGGACTGCGAAAAAAGGGCTATGCGGTTGATATTGCGTTGGACGGTGAAGAGGCCTTATATATGTATGAGATTAATGAATATGATTTGATAATTCTTGATCTTAATATTCCGGTTGTTGACGGAATAGAAGTACTAAGGAAAATACGTTCAAAGGATGTACGGACAAAGATACTGATACTGTCTGCGCGTGGCAGTATTATGCAGAGGGTTGAAGGATTGAACATTGGCGCGAATGATTATATGGTAAAGCCGTTTGACTTTCTTGAGCTGGAGGCGCGTATCAGCGCGCTGCTGCGTATTGATTTTGTGCAGCTGCCGGCAGTTTTGAAGTGTGCTGATATTGAACTGAATATGCTGTCTAAGGAAGTCACTGTGCGCGGGAATATTATTTTATTGACAAAAAAAGAATATTCGGTGCTTGAATATCTGCTTCGTCATAAGGGTGTGGTTATAAGTTCGGAAACTTTGATTGAGCATATCTGGGATAGCAGCGCGGATTTGTTTTCAAATGCCCTGAAATATCATATATATTCACTGAAAAAGAAGCTAAACACCCCATATATAAGAAATATAAGGGGACAAGGATATGTAATATCGGAGGATGAGCCATGATAAAACGATTATCTTTTAAAATGAGGATTACTTTATTTACAGGGATAATTATTATGATTACCTCATTGTCCCTGACTCTTGTTTCCATGTATAACGCAAGAAAACAGTTGATTACTGTAACTGTATCTGATGAAATTCCAGGAAATGCTGATTCGTATGTCAGCTATGTAGTAGAGGATACTAATATTTATGATATTGAAGGCGTTGAGCTGAATGAAGCTGAGATTGCGGGGGAAAATGATAGCATGTATGATGACAGTGTGACAACGCGCTATTCTGTGAATACTGTTAGAGCCGCGAGCCGGAGGTTTAATATATCCAGTATTGTATCAATGCTTATTGTAACTGCATTCGGTATGCTGTTTGCCTATTTGCTTGCGGATAAGTCATTAAAGCCTGTCAAGGAGTTAAATGACGCCGCTATGCATATAACAGAAAAAAATCTGGAGCTGCGTTTGCCGGAGTGTGAGGCTAAGGATGAAATAAGCAGTCTGACAAACGCGTTTAATTCTATGCTTGACCGTCTTAACGGAGCTTTTGAAAATCAAAAACTATTTTCATCAAATGCCGCTCATGAGTTAAAAACGCCTGTGGCAGTAATAAAAGCCGGAATTCAGGCCTTGGAGATTGATGAAAATTCTGACATAGAGGATTATAGAGAGGTATTTACGATAATAAGGCGTAATGTAAACAGGCTGGCAGATATTGTTGACGAGCTTCTGATGCTTACAAATAAAAATTGTTCGTTTTCGTGCAGTGAAGTATCAGTAAATACTATGCTCATGGAAATAGCTGATGATTTAAAGCCTAAATACAGTGACAAGGATATAAGGATAGAGTATAAGTTTGACGGGGAGTTTTTTGTAAGATGTCCGGAAACGCTTGCCTGCCGTTTGTTCAGCAACTTAATCGAAAACGCTTTTAAGTATAACAAAAGTAAAGGCGGTTATATAAAAATTTCCGTTGAGGATACTGATGAAGGCTGTGCTGTAAAAATAATTGACAGCGGAATAGGAATACCCGCATCTGAGCTTGATAATATATGGGAAGCGTTTTATTGTGTTGATTCCTCGCGTTCAAAGAAGCTTGGCGGCGTGGGACTGGGACTTTCGCTTGTAAAGGAGATTGCCGATTGCTTTAAATGGGATATATCTGTGTGTTCTGATGAAACTGGAAGTGAATTTACTGTAGAATGCATAGATGTGTAAATTGTCTTTATTGTAAAGCTATAAGCTTTTTTAATTTGAATTCATTTTTATATGCTTTCTTTCGTCTTGACAATTGATAAAAAAGGATATATAATAGTCCAATCGAGTATTATTATATGAAAGGATGACAGATATGGCTGAGTCAAAGGAATATGTTTTAACACGAGAAGGTAAGACAGAGCTTGAAAATGAGCTTGATAAACTAAAGAATGTCACAAGAAAAGAAGTTTCAGAAAAGATAAAGGAAGCACGTTCATTCGGAGACCTTTCAGAAAATGCGGAATACGACGAGGCAAAAAATGAGCAGGCTGAGGTGGAAGCAAGAATAAATGAAATTGAATATATGCTGAAATATGCGAGAGTGCTTGATGATGATGAAATAAAATCAGATGTTGTAACTCCTGGTTCTAAAGTACTTCTTGACATTTTCGGAGAAGAAAAGAAGTATACAATTGTCGGTTCTACGGAGGCTGACCCGTATAAGAATAAATTGTCATATGAATCTCCTATAGGGGCGGCATGTCTTAACAGAGGCGCGGGTGAAACAGTTAAGGCTCAGACTCCGGGCGGAGAAATAGAATTTAAAATTTTATCAATAGAAAGATAAGGCGAAAGCGTGATATTTAAAGAATATCACGCTGTTTTTTTGCATAAGTTCGTCTAGGGGGTGTTCTTATGCGGAATATACGAAATATTCTTGCTGTTTCCAGTGGGTACGCCGCGGCGGTTATAGGCGCCGGATTTGCTTCCGGACAGGAAATTGTAAGTTTTTTTCTTCGTTACGGAAAATACAGTATGATAGGAATCATTCTGTCATGTTGTATATTTACCTTATTTTCTTATGCTGTAACGCGCGGGTGTATAGAAAATAAAATATATGATTATGACAGCTTTCTTGAGGTTATTTTCCGTGGTAAACATGCGAAACGAATAATTGAATATATAACAATAGCGTTCGCGTTATGCTCCTTGTTTGTTATGACAGCCTGCGCGGGTGAAACCGGAGCGGTACTCTTTGGGATTGATAAAATATATGGAGCGTCATTATTTACGGTTGTTTGCGGCATTATTTTCGCGCTTGACGGCAAAAAAATTATAAAAATAAATTCAGCGTTGGGCGCTGTAATAATTTTTGGAATAATTTTCAGCTGTCTTTATATTCTGCGTTTTCGTGAGCATCAGGTCATGTTAAATAGCGGGAAAATATTAGTTTCCGGAGCGGTGTATGCTGGTTATAACCTGCTCACGGCCGGAGCGGTGCTTGCCGGTATGAGCAGATTTTTAAACAGTAAAGGCGAAGCGTTAATATCATCGCTTGCTTCGGGCTTTATACTTATGATTATGATAACGCTGATATGGGGCGTGATAGGTATATACTACGGGAAAATAAATTTGGGAGAGCTTCCGATGCTTACAATGGCATTACGGCAGAATAACATACTGGGTATTATTTATGGTATTATGCTAATGTTTTCGGTTTTGACAACAGGTGTGGCAAATGGTTTTGTAGTGATGGATACTATTGGAAGAAAGGCCGGCCGCGGAAAAACGGCGGCGATAATGGCGGCCGCGGGATTTTGTATGAGCGGAGCGGGTTTTTCTGTGCTGGTGAACAGCGCGTACAGAATATGCGGTTACGCGGGACTTGTTGTAGTATGTATGATAGTATTTAA
>CAJUFV010000248.1 GCA_910585795.1 uncultured Clostridia bacterium
ATGTAAAGAGAAGCAACCCATATCCGGTGGCGATAGCAAGGAGGCTCCACCTGTTCCCATGCCGAACACAGAAGTTAAGCTCCTTAACGTCGATGATACTTGGCGGGAGACTGCCTGGAAAAGTAGAAAGCTGCCGGAACTGATTTGACAATATGGTTATTAAATTATATTGTCAGTTTCATGGCCCGTTGGTCAAGCGGTTAAGACACCGCCCTTTCACGGCGGTAACGCGGGTTCGATTCCCGCACGGGTCACCATTCAAACAGTCTTTCATATAGAAAGACTGTTTGGTATATGGACCATTAGCTCAGTTGGTTAGAGCATCCGGCTCATAACCGGACGGCCCTAGGTTCGAGTCCTAGATGGTCCACCAGTATTAGTCCTGAGAAGTTAGGTTTTAAGCCATTCTCAGGACTTTTCATGTGCTTAAATTCTATTTTGTCCTTTGTTTGTCCTTTATTCTATCTTATCATAACTTGAAACTGCTTGCTACACTTTCGCTTGCTATTGCCTGTGATTTAGAAAATGCGTGAGCATAGATGTCAAGAGTGGTACTTGCTGCGCTATGTCCTAAACATGATTGAACGGTTTTAACGCTTGCTCCGTTATTAATCATAAGCGAAGCATTGAGATGCCTGGATGAATGTGGAACAACATATTTTAAATTTTCCTGTTCGCAAAATTTATGTAGCCACTCATTTGGTGCAGTGGGTGAAATCGCGTTGCCGTCTGAACGCTTGAATACAAAATCTGTATCAATCCACTTTGTCCCTAATCGAATGCTTTCTCTTTGATAAAATATTTGTAATTTATGCACTAATTCAAACACTTCATCAGATAACCGCAAGCTTCTGTTAGAATATGCTGTTTTTGGCGTTTCAAGTACATCGCCTTGTTTTGTAATGTGATATAACGCTTTCTCAACAGTAATGATACGATTTTCATAATCAATATTGTCCCAAGTCAGTCCGCATAATTCACCGCGCCTAAAACCGCTGAATATTGCTAATATGAAATAGCATTGATATAACAATGGCGCTTGTTCCGTCAGAACATCAATGAAATGCTGTGCTTCTTCAAGACTATACATATCTCTTTGAGTGCGCTTTACTGTCGGAATTTTTGCATTCAGGTACGGATTTTTGGAAATTATTTCTAAATGCAAAGCATAGTCAAATATTGATGATGTAAAGGATATGTAATTTTTTACTGATTTAGCTCCTAACGGTTTATGATTTTTATTTCCGTTCATAAGTGATTGAATAAGATTTTTTATTGTCCCTGAATTTATCTTGTCCATTCGGAAATGTCCGAGTTCTTCTTCAATTCGCTTTAGTGCGTGGTTCATTGTGTCCATTGTTGTTCTTTTGAAATGCGTTGTGGCATATTCAGTTTTCCACTGCTCTATGAAATCCGAAAACTTAACGGCTGAAGTAATCAAACCGTTCATACAAGCGTCCTCAAACATCACAGCTTGTCGGTTTAGTTCTTTTTCAATCTGCTTTGACGTCATATTAGCATTTGGTTTCCACGATTTTGTGCGTATAACTTGTTTTCCGTTTGTGTCATAGCCACAACTTACTCTGATTTGGTAACTGTCGCCTATTTGTCTAATGGTTGCCACTATATAAATCTCCTTTCAATATTTATCTGTGACATACCCTCTGTTTGAATATATTATATCGCCTATGTAGAGGGTAGTCAATGATTATTTTTAAATATTTTCTTCGAAATATTTCAACAATATTGATTTATTGATTAGTATTTTACCTCGTTTACCGGCACCGCTTCTTATGTATGGCAGCTTGTTTTGTGCTACAAGCTGTCTGACGGTATGCTCGGATAATCCGCTGATTTCCTCAGCACACTCCTTTATGGTGAGTAATTGCGGTTTGTCAGTGCTTTTTACTTGTGAAATAGCCATCTGTTCCTCAATGGGAATGTTGTCAATTAGCGATTTTATCTGAGAGAGTAGCTGTTGTTTTTCTTTTTGAGTCATTCCTATCCCTCCTCCGATTATTCGCCGTCTGATAGGTATATCCGAGTTACATCATCACGGTGATGTCCAAGTAATTCAGATACTTTTTTATGCGCGGCAAAATCGGAGAAGCCTAATGCTATAAACTTCTCGTATTGCTCGTGTGCAAACGTATGCCTTAAACCATGAAAAGTAATACGGTTATTCGTAAATTCTTTTCTATGGTAGGCAATAAAGCATTGTAACCGTTTCATTGCAAGATGTGTTTTATCCTCCGGTTTGACAAATGGCTTTTGTCCGACATGGGTTTCTTTTAGAATATCGGTTAAGGAAATACGAATTGATTCGTTAATCGGAACATATCTCGTAAGACCTCCCTTTCCCTTCACAAATAGCTTTCCGCTGTTAAGAGCGTTTTTCGCATCATTGGTATCAATCCTAAAACATTCCTCCAAACGTAGTCCGGCATAACGCGCAAGCGCTAATATTGCGGTATAGTCTTTGTGTCCGCACTCCATAGCAACAGCCAGCATTAAATTATATTCTTGGTTTGTCCAAGTTCTGTCTACACCGCCGAATGTCCGTCGTTTTAAATCTAATTCATCATTAGTAGGTAATGCCGACCGAGTATATGGCATATTATCGTAAAAAAATCGTATTGCCGCAAGCTCGGTTTTTATAGTGGATGCTGATAGTCCCTTACGTTGCATATACTCCACATAAGCAAAAATATGCTTCTTTGAGATATTGGATAGCTTCTGCAAATTATATCTGTCTGCAAGGAACACCATAAACCTCCTGAACGCTTTAGCATACCGTTCACGCGTTTTGAAGCTGCCGACCTTTAAATGGCGAAACAGCTTATTGAATTGTACTTCTAAGTTTTTGTACGTATTATTCATATTAGTCCTTTCCTCAAAATCGGCACAATGATACACGGAATTTGAGGCTGTTACCTCTGTATTTCCCGATATGAACTGACAAAGAACCGTATATTTACCGTACTTGCGTATAAAATCTTTGTCTCTGTCTCCATTTTATATAGCGTACTGCTCGGTTAGTAATATTGCCGCAAATATTGTTGTTTGGATAAAAATCCTGCGGCAGCATCTACCTCTAAACTCAGGTGCTATTATGCCGATGCTGAAATATATCTTAGCGGAGATATATGTGTAGTATTTTCACAGCCGCTACTGTGTCGGATTACCGCCCTAATCATGCAGATTTCAAAAGTATATGCATACAAATCTGCTAAAAACTCTGCATTTCTCCTAATTTCAATTCGTGTATCGTTTGTGTCCGTACAGCATTTCACAGAGCAGTATGAAATGTGCCGATAGGATGATTAATCTACCGTAAATGTTCAAAATAAAAAGTCAATTTGAAATATTTTGAGATAATAAAAATGCAGTATGTCCCTGCAAGAGATAACATTCTGCATTTTGTGTTTCCGAATATTAAATATTTATTTTCCTTTTTTTATTTTATTTGTTTTCCTAAATTCCCTGTTATGGACGCACTATCCCCTGGGACAGAACTCTCATAACCACTTAACTACAACCACTTTAACAACAACCATTTTTTATGCTTACATTATATATTTAATTTAATACATTTGCAATACCATGTGCAAGAAAAGTTGAGGGTTGTAAAAAATTAAAAATTTAGTTTCTCAAATCAAGCTATACAGCCAAAAATGATGACTTAATCCCTTCAAAAACCAGGAGACCAGGTGCATTTTTGATTTTTGCCTTTTGGAAAGTATTGTTTTAATGCAATTAATATCTGCGAATATTGTCGAATAATACAGTCCATCAGGTGGACTGAGAGGTGTCATATACATATATCAAAATAATGCGCAATAAGTTCAATATAGACTGTTGAATTGCTATGAATAAAGTAATATAATAAGCATAGCAAATATTATTTATGAGGTATGGCTATGAGATCGAAAACAAATTTTGACAGTGATTGGAAATTTTATTGGGGCGACCTATCGCCTAAAAAGCCTATGGACGGCTGGGGAGGCGCGAAAGCAAGAGGATATTTAAAAGGCGCTGTTACTTTTGACTTTGACGACACCGATTGGCGCAACGTAACGCTTCCGCACGATTTTGTCAGCGAGGGCAAATACTCCTTTGATGCGGGCGATAATTCGGATATGTGCTATATTCCCGAAATGGAAAGCATAGACAGCAGGCTGTTTGCCGGCGGCTGTTTGGAGGGCGGCATAGCGTGGTACAGAAAGAAATTCAGTGTAGACGCTGACGAGGGAGAACGCATTTACATACACTTTGATGGCATTTACCGCAACAGCACGGTATATGTAAATCAATATTTTGTCGGTACGCACACAAGCGGATACACAGGTTTTTATTACGATATTACCGATTTTGTAAACCTTGACGGTGAAAATATTATTGCCGTACATGTTGACGCATCGGAACGCGAGGGCTGGTGGTATGAGGGCGGCGGTATTTACCGCCATACTTGGCTTGAAACAGCTGACGAGGTTCATATTGAGCCTTATAGTCTGTTTGCATCGTCGGAAAATATTAACTTAGCGGAAAACAACTCAGTTATAAATTTGCGATATACGGTCTTAAACCGCAGTTTTAATGACAAGAATATTCATATAGAAGCGGTAATAAAAACCTCCGATAATGAAATTGTGTCAAAATTAGAACGCAGTTTTACGGTTAAGGAATGGGATAAAACCGAATATTGCGAAAAGCTGTTTGCGGAAAATATAACATTGTGGGACTTAGACAATCCATACTTATATACCGCAGAGGTGCGCGTTTATGAAAAAGAAATATTGCGTGATGAATACAAAATAAATTTCGGTATGCGCGATATGCGTTTTGACGCTGACAAGGGCTTTTTCTTAAATGGCGGACATATAAAAATTAAAGGCGTATGCTGTCATCACGACCATGCAGGAGTTGGTATTGCAATTCCTGACAGTGTGAATGAATACAGAATTAAGCGCTTAAAGGAAATGGGCGCAAACGCTTTCAGAAGCTCGCATTATCCGGCATCTCCGGAGCTTTTGAATATTTGCGACAGGCTCGGTATGCTTGTATTTTCGGAAACACGCAGAATGTCAAGCGCGCCGGAGGATTTGGAGTGTCTGTGTTCTATGGTAAGGCGTGACAGAAATCACCCGTCAATATTCCTTTGGGGAATTGGCAACGAGGAAATCTTTTCACAGTACAGAAGCGAAACCTCGCGCACTACTCGTACAATGACGGCAGAAATAAGAAAGCTTGACTCTACAAGACCGATTACATCAGCGGTGGTTTGCTGGGACGGCGAAAGGCGGTATGACAATGCCCGAAAGTATATTGAGGTTACGAGAAATCTTGACGTTATGGGCTTTAACTACTGCAAGACTGCGTGGGACGATTACCATAAGCGCGTGCCAAATCAGCCTATTATTATAACAGAAGAAAGCTCCAACAGCTGGACTCGCAGCTGTTATAATACGGACGAAAGCAAGGGACAGTATTACATCTATGACAATGAAAATAGTATCAAGTGTGAATGCAGCGAAAAAGCGGTTAAAAAGAATATAGGCGAAGAAGCGTGGAAAGCAGTCGCCGAGCGTGATTATCTTGCGGGAATGTTCGTATGGACGGGGTTTGACTATCGTGGCGAGCCGACGCCGCTGAAATATCCTGCCGTGTATTCGCAGTTCGGAATTTTTGACTACTGCGGTCTCCCGAAAGACAATTACTATTATTATAAAAGCTGGTGGACATACGAGAATGTTCTGCATATTTTCCGCGACAGCAGGAATGTATATTGTTACAGTAATTTTGACGAAGTTGAAATTTTTGTGGACGGAAAGAGCTGCGGCAGAAAAACAATGGAGCGTAATTGGTATCTCGAATGGGAAAATATCGAATGTAAAGCTATTACCGCAAAGGGCTACAGAAACGGCGAGTTTGTTATGGAAAAAACCATACAAACCACGGGAAAGCCATATCAAACAGCGGTTAAGCCATACAATAAAGCCGTGAAAAACGGCGATACTATAATTTTTAATATCAGTATTCTTGATGAAAACGGCTTGCTTGTTTCCGATGCAGACAATGAACTCACCTTTGAAATAACGGGCGGAACGCTTTTAGGCACAGGCAACGGAAACCCAGGCGACCATGCAAACGAGAAAACAAATAAAAGATGTGCGTTTAACGGACTTTGTCAGGTGCTTGTACGAGCCGATAAGGGAAATGAAATAAACATATCTGTAAAATCGGACGGGTTAAAAAACATCGAATTTAAGGTTAAAATACAATAGCTCTCTCTTTGCGGGACTGGCGTATGCAATACGCCGGTCCCGTTAATCTCTTTTGTCGGACGGACAGATTTTATAATGGTATTTAGCCCTGTATTCCTGCATTGTCATACCCGTTTCGGCTTTAAAAACCTTTTTCAGATAATCAACGCCGCACCCGAACATTTCGGGTATTGCGCGTATAGGTTTATCTGTATTTTTCAGCATATCCTTTATTTTTTCGGTGCGGAGCATATTTACAAACTGCGCGGTTGTCATACCCGTGTGTTTTTTAAACTGACGGCACATATATGACGGCGATACCCTTACTTCTTTCGCAATACTTTCCAATGACACTTTGGAATACAGATTATTGTTAATATATCGGATTGCTTCGTCAACTGTACGGTCTTTGCTGAATACCCTCTTGAAATTACGCGTTTTTGTATTCCTTAATATTTTTGTAATCAGCATATACAGACAGCCGTAAATAATATTATAGCTTCCTAAATTCCCCGACATTTGCTCGTCAATCATTTGTATGAAAATATCGCGTATTTCCTTGTTCTCTGTATCTGCTACGCGGATATACGAAATATCTCCGCTAAAAAAATTTTCAAGGTCGGGAAAAACAGTCCTGAAATTCAGGTATGAATTTTCTATGACCTCAAAGTCAAAATAACATAGATAAATGTCAATTCGACGTAATCCTTTTATTGGCAGAATGTGATAGGTTATATCGGGATTAAACAGAAAAATATCACCCTCTGTTACGGAAATGGTAGTTTCGTCTGCCTTAAGAGTACCGCTTCCGTGTGCTATATACAGAGCCAAATGACAATCACTTTGACATTGAGGCGTAGTTTTGTGACGACCTGCGTGTTCGGCATAAATGCGTCCGCTCGGATTTTGTTTCGCTAAATGTGTATATACTGTTTTCATAATAAACTCTCCGATAATTTTATATCAATAGTATATCATTGCAGATAAAGAATGTCAATAAAATTGCGTTTTATTGTGAACTTTTATAATATAATAATGAACAATGCAAGTCTGTTCATAAAAATGCGGTATTTGTTCATAATAGTCAGTTGAATTTATATAAAGAAAAGTATAAAATGGTGTTAAAGAATCATTATTTTAAGGCAAAGGAGAATAAGTATGAAGATAATAAAAAAAGCAATAACACTTGCATTAAGTACATCAATGTCAATATCATTATTGCCTGTTATGAATGTGTCGGCGGCGGATAATACTCCCCCGTCTGCGCCGATAGGTTTATTGACAAATGATTTGGAAAATCCTCTTAATGTTGAAGACGTTACTTTTGGCTGGCTTATAAATGATACGGACTATAACGAGGCACAAACAGCGTATCAGATAGTTGTAACCGATGAAATTACAAATACCTCAGTATGGGACAGCGGTAAGGTCGCATTATCGGAGCAGGCATATATTGCATACGGCGGTAATGCGTTAGAGGACGGACGCCCGTATTCGTGGAAAGTAAAAACGTGGGATAAGGACGGAGCGGAATCGCCGTACAGCGAAAGCGTGTATTTTGCGACAGGCATAAAAAATGATAATTGGAACGCTTCTTGGATAAGCTCAGGTGAAACAGGCGCAAATCATTATTGGTACGCTCGGTATGAAAAATCACTTGACAGCGCAAAAACCGTTGCAAGCGTTATGGCATACTTTGCAGGCACTCACGATTATGAGCTTAATGTAAACGGCGAATACATAGGACGCGGACAGTCCTTTGATTACGCGGGGGAAACGCGTTATCAGGGCTGGAATATTACGGACAGTGTAAATAACAGCAACGAAATAGCGATAGGACTTTTAAATCGCTATTACGGCGGCGGTCAGGGCAGAGCCGCAAGCAAGGAAGCACTTTTGGGACATATAAACATCTATTACACTGACGGAACAAAGGACACAATCGTTACAAACGGTGATTGGAAAGTGTCAACGTCTGTTCCGCTCGGCGGCTCAACGAAGCGTAACGGCGAGGGTGATTTTGTAGAGGAATATAATGCGCAAAACGCGCAGGAGAAATTTTCTCAAAGCGGTTTTGATGCATCAGGCTGGAGTGCGGCAACTGTAATCGGCGCTCACCCGACAGCGGACTTTACAAACGTAATTCCCGAATTGTCAAAGCCGACAGATTATATTGTAAAGCCTGTATCTGTTACAAAGCTGTCAAGCGGCGTAACAGTTGCGGACTTCGGTAAGGTAATCCCCGCGCGTCCGCAGATTGTATTTAAAAACGGAACAGCAGGCAGGCAGCTTACTATTCAGGCAGGATATGTTTTAAATGCTGACGGTACGGTTAATTCAAGCAGTAGCGCAACACAGAGCACTAATATGACATATAAATATACGCAAAAATCAGGTGAACAGATATATAACGCTTGGGACCATTTAGGTTTTCGATATATCCAAATTCCCGAATGCGGCGAGGACTTTACAAAAGATACAATAAATGCAAAGGTTGTACATACCAATGTTCCCGAAGGCAGGGACAGCACATTTACAAGCTCAAATGAAATGCTCAATGACGTGTACGAATTGCTAAAGCGCAGTGCGCTGTATTCAATCCAAAACAGCTTTGTTGATACTCCCACAAGGGAAAAAGGACAGTTTTTACAGGACTCTATCAATATAAGCGAAGCGTCAACAGCAACGTCATACGAAAGAGCGGCAAGCAAAAAGGCGATTGAGCAGTTTTTAGCGTCCGCCGACCGCTATTGGACGGGCGATGAAGCGGGCAGATACAACAGCGTTTATCCTAACTGCGACGGTAAGCGCGATATTCCCGACTTTTCTCTTAATGTCCCCTATTGGGTATGGAATTACTATATGACAACGGGCGACAAGGCGACACTTCAAAAAGCGTACCCGTATATTAAAGCGACAGCAAATTATATAACCAAATACATAAATACGTCAACCGGTCTTGTCACTCAGCTTGGCGGCGGCGACGGAAGCCCGAACAGTTATCAGTATGGCATAGTAGACTGGCCCGCTGTCGGGCGCTTCGGCTACGATTGGTCGGGAACTAAGACGGGAGCGAGAACAACGGTTAATATGCTGTCAAAAAGAGCGTTTGACGTTGTCGCGCTTGCGGCACGGGAGCTTGGAAACACAGCAGACGCGGAGGATATGCAAAACCGTTCCGACAGCATTAAAGCAGCGATAAATGAAAAGCTGATAACATCAGACGGAGTTTACTGCGACGGTTTGAATGCTAACGGTAATCAGATAGCGCATACCTCACAGCACGCAACCTCATACGCGCTTGCGTTTGATATTGCGCCTGATGATAAAATATCTGATATGGCTGATTATGTCGCCGATATGGGAATGAATCAGGGACCGATGACTGCCGATATTCTTGAAAAATCTCTATTTAATACAAATGAAAATGCGGCGGCGTTAAAGCTGTTTACTGAGCCTAACGACAACGGCTGGGCAAAGGAGGTTTCAAAGGGATATACATTTACTTGGGAAGCGTGGGACGCTAATTCTACGGAAAATTCGCAGTCGCACGGCTGGGGTGCGGCTGCCGCAGCGGATATTCTTGAAAATTTTGCAGGTGTATCAAATTTAGAGCCGGGAGCAAAAAAAGTCAGAATTGCGCCTGTATATGCGGATTTAGAGAGTCTTGACGCAAGCGTGTCAACAGAGCGCGGAAATGTTGACGTTGCATATACAAGGTCGGAAAATGCTTATAACATAGATATTACCGTACCTGCAAATGTTACGGCTGAAATTGTACTGCCGATTATAGGAGGCGGTAAATTTGTTGAGAAAAACGGAAGGGCTTCCGATGTATCCGACAATCCGATTACTGTCGGAAGCGGAAAATACAGCTTTACATATAACGGAGATATAACGGTATTGCCTGAAAAGGTTGAATATAAAGAGCCTTTACCTGAAGGGATTTACGGCGAAAACAATGCAGACACAAAAACCTACGCTTGGGGTATTGGTGAAACTGATATTGCGTCACAAAACGGCGTGACTTATTCAGACAAAAATGATTATGCGGATTTAACCGTCAGCCTTGCAAAAGGCGACTGTCTTAGTGAAAGCATTAAGTTTTCAGCTTCCTCCATAAGAGAAACTACTACAAACGGTCAGAAAAATCTTAATGATACAAAGAGGTATTTGCTTGTAAAACCAAAGTATGACGGAGTATTAAGTATAACAATTGCATTTGGAAGCGGAAATAATAACAGGATATATTATGCTGATATGGGCGAAAACGCGCCTGCTCCGAATTTATCCGATTATACAAAGGAAACGCCGTCAAACCGTCAGATTGCAGGAGATACAATAAAAAATAATTCTGCGGCTACGCGGACAATTGATATGACAGCGGGACATTCGTATATTATTTATACTTATCAGCAGAGCAGCACAATTTCAGCAATGTCATATAAATACACAGGTGAAGTAATAAAACCGTCAACACCGCTGACATCGCCTACACCTACGCCCGATAACAAGGAATGTGTAAAGATAACGGCAACATATAATTCAGACGGCTCGCTTAAAGATGTGAAAACAGAAAAAATTCCGATAAATGATATTGAACCTGTCAACAATACAGATTTGCAAAAAATATTCTATTGGGAGTCATTGGAAAGTATGAAGCCTATTAATGTTAATAATGAGGAAAGCGATAATATTATATTAAATTACAATACATATCCTCTTGTTGTAGGCAATAAGAACAAAACAGATTTTTCGGATTGGAAAACGCGCGGCAGCGCTGTTCAGCTTACCTCAGAGGTTAATGACAGTGAATACACCTCCTCCGATATTACCTGGCAATCGGAAAACGCGGATATTGCGACAGTAACCTCATCGGGCAAGGTGCAGGGACGCACAACGGGCTTTACTAAAATTTATGCCGTGCTTCCGAACGGTGATAAAAAATCGTGCGCTATTTCGGTTATCGACAATATAACGCGCTCAACCGTAGGAACGCTCGAATTTAACACAAGCTCTCTCTCCTTGGCTGTCGGCGCTCAGGCGGAGCTTATACCTATCATCAACCCAAAGGACATTTACAGTAACGGCGCGCTTGATACAACTCTAAAATGGGAAACGTCAAACGCTGCTGTTGCAGCAGTTGAAAACGGTAAAGTAACCGCTCTTAGCGCAGGAACAGCAACTATAAAAGCAATTTCAAACGATATAGGCAGAACGACTGAATGTGTTGTTATGGTGTCGGAAAATTCCGCTTCCTCACAGCTTACAGCCGACATACAGCCTGTTGATATAAAAGTCGGCGAAACAGCGCAGCTTGCAGCGCAGTCAGACGGTAATATTGTATGGAAATCCGATAACAGCTTTATTGCGGACGTTGACGAAAACGGACTTGTAACGGCATATTCAAACAGCAATGTACCGCGTCTTGTTGACAACCTGAATTACAAGGCAGGCAGCGAAAAGGTTACGGAAGCCTCAGAAAAAATCGTCGTGTTTGAGGACGGCGCGGTACAGTATGACAAGGGTAAGGTAAAAATCTATGCTACATCTGAAAGCGGCGAGGTTAAGACCTTTGAAATTGCTGTCAGCGACGCGAATTTAGAGCCGATTACAAACGATTATAACGGTACAGAAGCGCAAAATAACAGCATTGAACAGCTTGAATTTGCGGGTACGGGTTATCTTGATAATCTGCATATACCGCATGAAACCATAACGGACAACAGTGTAAATTTACTTTGGAACAGCAGTTCAAAAATGGATATTCCCGATTTAGCCGCATACAAAATTTTTGTAAACGGCGAGGAAAAAGACACCGTTACAGCTCTCGGCTATACCGTAAATGACCTGTCGCCGTCAACGGAATACTCAATTACGGTAAAAGCCGTTGACAACAACGGAAATACTCTTAAAGAGGACAGCGTAACCGCTACAACAAAGGAACAATCACAAATTGTAAATGTGCTTGATTACGGCGCAAAGGGTAACGGCAGGGTAATGGACACATACGCTATTCAAAAGGCGATTAACGCTTGCCCTGAAAACGGGACGGTATATCTGCCAAAGGGATATATATTTTATTCGGGCGCGCTGTTCCTAAAAAGCAATATGACCTTTAAAGTTGACGGGATTTTAATGGGCAGCAGCGACAGCAAGGATTATCCGCTTACCGTAACCCGCTGGGAGGGCTGGAAAAAGGATAATCAGCCGGCATATGAATGGGCGAATACAACGTCAGATTTACCTGATAATCATTATTCGCACACGAGCCTTATCAATGCGGGAACATATGACGAAACAGACGGCGCGTACAATGTTGGTAACATCGTAATTTGCGGCGAGGGACAAATAAACGGTAACGGCTTTAAGCTTGCGTATAACGAGGGACTAAATCATAAGACAGGCAACGGCGGTATTCCCTATCCGTCCTCGCCTGCGATTGACCAAACTATACGCGGCAGATTGATAACGCTTCATAACGCGCAGAATGTGTATATGAAAGATATTCAGCTCGCATACGGTCCGTCGTGGACTGTTCATCCGATTTACTGCGACAGCATAACCTTTGATAATCTTGATATTGTGTCAAAGGGTAACGGCGTTACAGGCGCGGCAGATGATATATGTATCTTAAACGGCGACGGCATAGACCCCGACTCCAGCACAAATGTCAATATATTTAATACGCATTTTTATACCGGCGATGACGCGGTAGCGGTTAAGAGCGGACGAAACAAGGAGGGTAACGACCTTAACAAGCCGGTGCGGTTTTTAAGAATTACAGATTGTGTATCAGACGGCTCAAAGGGCGGTTTTGCCGTAGGCAGTGAAAATGCATCAGGTATTAAAAACGCCCTGTTTCAAAACCTGACTGTTAAAAACATTACACTTTCACACGGTATATGGTTTAAAACCTATTGGTCGCGCGGCGGTGTTTCCGAAAATATAACAATCCGCGATATAGACAGTCAGAAGCCTCTGGCGTTTGTGATGAATTATGCGACGAGTGAGAATAACCCTGCTGACAGCGTACCCGAATACAAAAATTTCACGATTGAAAATTGTAACTCGTCTTTAACCTTTGAGGGCTTTAAGGTAGAAAAAGGACACGACGGGGCGTTTGTAAACAATGTTACAATACGCGGCTGCAAAAATTCAGGTACAATTAAGTACGGAAATAATTTTAATATTTACGGTGCGGACGCGTCAAAGTGGAGCTTGTCTAACACGTCAAATATAAATATTTATGCGGACGGATATATGAAGGACGTACTTTTAAAGGTTAAAAACGGCGCGGTAAAAGTATATCGGGTTGATAATAACACAAAGGAATTATCCGTTTTTGCAGGAGCGGCATCTGATGATGTTTTGAGTGAAATATCTTCATTATGCGGAGGAGAACAGACGTATGAATTCAGTAATACAGGCGAGCTTTCGGACGGCGATACGCTGACCGTAACATCACAGGACGGAGAACATACAGAGGTATTTACTATATCTGTGGTATCAAATGAAATGCTGGTATGGGATTTTGCAAAATATACGACAGAAGTAAAAACAACCGAAAACGGCTTTACGGAGGAATATGACGGACTGACGATAGCCATAGCAAATAACGGCGCCGACAGCGACCACGATAAAATAACAACAGACGGCGTATATTGGCGCGGTGGAGCGTCAAGCGGAGAAAGCGAAAGATATATCGCCTTTACCCCCGATAAGAACGGAACGCTTTATGCAACAGGCAATTTAAATTCAAGCGGCGGACGCTGGGGTATTTCAACGTCGCTTGATGTAAGTTCGTTCGTTGCGGACAACAGCAGTACGCAAAGCACAGTGGCAGCGACAGTTCAAATGCAGTGTACGGCAGGAACAACATATTATATTTATTCTAAAACAAGGTCTGCAATAGTGAACAGTGTAAGCTATATGCCGCAATAATTAACCGATAAAAACGGAATAACCGTTCCGGCAGCAGACAAGTTGCAAATTGCGGGTTTTCAAAGGAAATTACAATGATTGATTTTGGTTTGACAAACGATACTGATAAGTTTGTTACTGAAATTCAAATTCCAATCAAAATATTAGGCAATTAAAAAAAATAGCCAATATGCTATTTAGCATTTTTTCTGCTTTGGGTATTTTTAAATTCATCAGGCGACATACCTGTGTTTTTGACAAATGCGCGGTAAAATGTAGAATAGTCCTTAAAGCCGCACCGTGCATAAATACTTGTGGCTTTTTGCCCCTCCATAATCAGATTTTTAGCGGCTGTTATACGTCTTAAATTCAGGTATGTTTTTATAGTCATACCTGTTTTTTCTTTCAGTATTTTATTAACATATTGCTGCGATGCGAAAACCTTTGAAGTAACAGACGCTGCAGTTATTTCCTCGGCATAATGATGGTCTATATAATCAAGCAGAAAGTCCGCCTTGCTGTCTATTGATATATTTGAGTATTCGGGGGTATCGTCCGTAAGAATACGGTTTATTATTGTGATTAGATGAACAGAATATGTTAAAACCATTAAATCTGTTTCGGGCATAGGATTGGCACAGAAGCTTTCTATTTTTGAAAATATTATATCAAGTTCATACTTTTTTACTCTTTCAGCGTCTATGCGATTACAATCGCCTAATTTTCGGGCGTTGAGCATATTAAGAACTTCGGGAAATCGCTCAATAAATCCGGGGTAAATATGGAGAAATTCACGCTCATATTCACATTCTTTGAGAAATCTGAAGGAATGTCTTTCCTCGGGTGTTGTTAATATAATATCACCGTCTGAAAGCATATAGCCATTATCCTCTACAGTATATAAAAGCTCACCCTTTATAATGTGAACAATCTCATAGCATTTATGAATATGAGTATCAAAATTATATCCCATTGATGTGTTATAGCTGTACATATATCCGTCATTGTCGTTGGCAATATTGTGATTTCCATGTTTGATAACCTTTTTCTTCATTTATTTATCCTCTTTGCTATTGCATTTATATTTATTTTACCATATTTTATCATATGAAGTTCAAAAATGCAAACATATATGTTTAAAATGCAATTTCAAATTCAAAAAATATATTGTATAATATAAACAAAAAGACAAATAAAAAGGAGCGGAACAATGAATTTTAAAAGATTGATTAGTACAATAACTGTAATTTCGATTATGTTTTCAATGCTTACATCCTTTGGTGTTTTGGCAGCGGAAACAGAAACGTGTTCGTGCGATTTTACCAAGCTCGTAAAGGACGGACAGGATACTCAATACGGAAATGCGGAGGATATTATTCAAATAGATGAATATACAACGGCTTATCTGACCTATGAAGGTACATATGTTGATGCAAACGGAACAGTATATTTGATGGGAACTAATAACGGAAAAGGCAGTTATAAAAACGGCTCATACATAGAATTTACTGCTCCTGAGGATGGAACGGTAACTTTTTCGCTTGATTATGCAAATTACTTTATAGATGAAACTTATACAGGATATTCTGCTGCAAGCGCAGAGCTGAAAGAAGGGCAAAAGCTAAGAATTGGAGAAAGAGTAAGTAATCGAAGCAAGGTTATGGGTATATCCTTCACTCCTGCACAGTCTGTTGAAAATACTCCTGCTCCTGGGGAAACAGAGCCGCCGAGTGGTGACGCCGTTGAATATACATCTCCGTCAACAACGTGGGACTTTGCTCAATCTCCTGTATCAAGCGGCAAAAACACTCCTGTTATTGGTGGAAACGCAGTATGGGCAAATGGTGAGGTGCAATTTCCAGCAGCGGATACAAAAACAGGAACACTTACGGTTGATATGGAAAATTCGATAAAAAATAATGTAACAATTGAATTTGACGCAATAGACCACAGCAAATCTCTCGGTCAGCAGTATTTTAATTTTTCAATTGCTAACAGTGAGGAAACAATCGTAGATTTTCAAGTACATCCTTATGATGACAACCAAACAGGTACAAAAGGGCTTATAATCAGCGGTGAGACGGCTGCCGATTTTAAAACAATACGTACAGCTTGGGGCAGTGTTGGAACTCATCATATAAAGGTTGACATTGATTATCATGCAAGAAAAGTGACTGTAGCCGTAGGTAGCGCAACATATACAGGTGAGCTTCCGGAGGGTATAATATCGGACGTTAAAAAGCTTGAAATTTCCTCAATGCGTTCAAAAACAGCCGGGGATAGGTATATTTCGGTTGACAACTTAAAATTTGAGGAATTTACGTCAACGGAACCTGCCGCGCCGTCAACGGTTACAGAGGGCTATACAGAGGAAGTCTTGTCAGGATTTTCATGCCGCGTAAAAGCGCAGGACAGTAATACTGCGGTGATTTATCTTGCAGATGAGCAGAGAATGGGAACAGACAATATTTCACAGCTTTATGACGCAAAGCCTGTATTTGACAAGATAGCTGATAGTGCAACGCTTATTGCACCGCAGTCAAATGAAGTATTTAATGACATTACAAGACTTGTAAGTGAGGTAAGGCAGAGATACGGAGCAGAGAACGTAACAGTTATAGGACAATCGCAAAATGCTGCCGCCGCACTGTCATCGGGGGCGGATAAAATAATCACCATTGCAGGTACAGGCACAGCAAAGCCTGACGGCAAAGTATGGGTGTTTGCAGGATATGAGGATGATGTGACATCAGTTTCTAACGTAAAAACAATGGTAAATAGCTTGCAGACATCGGGAGTTGATACGCGTTATACGGAATATCCGTATGAGGGACATAAAATTAACAGTCTTGCGGCGAATGAAAGCGGTCTTACAGATTGGATTTTAAATGATGTTTCTGACAGTAAAACGGTTGATCTCGTTTTATTTGCAGGTCAGTCCAATATGGCAGGCAGAGGCGAATGTGATGAAGCAATAAAATGTCAGGCGGGACACGGATATGAATATCATTCGGTAACAGAACCGGGAGTTTTAACAACAGTTTCTGAACCGTTCGGAAAATATGAAAATAATGACACCGTAAATGACGCAGGCTCAAACGGAGTTGACCGCCGCTCGGGCGATATGGTGTCGGCATTTATGGAAAGCTATTACAGTGTGTCAGGTGTACCTATAGTAGGTGTTCAGTGTTCGCGCGGCGGAACGGAAAGCAGGTGGTGGACAGGTGATGTTCTTACCGAAGCGGCGGCAAGATATAACGAAGCAAAGGAATATCTTGAAGCAAACGGCTATACAATAGGCAAGAAATTTATGGTATGGTGTCAGGGTGAAGCGGACGCAGATGTGAACAGAAGCATTGATACATATAAATCCAACACAAAGAATATTTTTAATACTTTAAAGACAAGCACTGGTCTTACCAATATGTTTATGGTAAGAATAGGTCATTGTAAGACCTCGGGCGCGGCTGCGATAGACGAGGTTAAGGACGCGCGTTATAAAGCAATTAACCTTGCACAAAAGGCTCTTGCAGACGAGGAGGATAACATAACCGCAGTCGCGTCTTTCTATACTGATGAATATGCGGATTTAATGCGCGACCAGTATCATTATCATCAGGCGGCATACAATTCGGTCGGAACTGTAGCTGGAAATAACACGGCTTTTTCGCTCTATAATGAAGGTAAATGGACGGACTATCCCGAGCCTGTGGAAGATATAGAGGAACCGCTGCCTGTGGACGAATTCGAATTAACTTCGTCAGCTGCAGAAATAGATGTTTCGTCTGTAAGAAATTATGACGGAAATACATATCGCTTATATAAAGCAGACGGAAGCTATGAAACGGTAACAGCCAATAACGGTAAAATTGCGAATACAACAGGCGGTTCTGTTACTGTCGTTCCCGAGTATAAATTTGAATTTACCAATCAGACAAATCCGACAGATAATAACATACATGGTTATGTTAAAGTCAGCGCAAATTCATATTCGGATGATAGGGGTTACGGACTTTTAAACGGCGTGGATTATAAAATAAACGAAAACGGCTGCTATGCCGAAAATCCGATTAAGGTCAAGCTTGCTGACGGCTTTTACGATATTACCGTTTACCGTAAGGGCGGCGGCAGAGCGGATATTTATAATAACGGAGAGCTTATTGCAAATAATACAACAGGTACAACGCCGCAAAATCGCAGCACGTCATCAGCTGTAATGGAAATTCCGGCAGTTAAAGTAAGTACCAATGGTATAAATCTTACTTTTGGAAATTTAAGTGGTTTCAATGAAAGAATAGCGTCACTTAAAATTGCAAGAGTTCCCGAAAAATACAGAAAGCCTGTAATATGGGTTGCAGGCGACAGCGAGTCGGCAAATTATTATGCGATTGACGCTGACGGAAATGACCTTGACAATAATAAGATAATGATAACAGGTTTCGGTATGCAGCTTGGCAAGGTTTTATCTGATAAGTATTCGGTTTCAAATTACGGACAGCCGAGCGCAACGGTCAAGACTTGGTATGACGAATGTTTTGCATCCGTTGAAGGCCTTATGCAAAAGGGTGATACTTTACTTATAGATTTCGGCATAAACGACTCAATAAGCTCGTCAAACCATATAAGTGTTGATGAAATGAAAGCGCAGATGAAGACAATGATTGACGCGGCAAAGGCGAAGGGTGTTACGCCGATATTGGTAAGCCCGATTTACAACAGCAAATATCAGCACAGAACATATTTTACTTACAGCTCTGACACGGACAGCAACGCTATGTATGATTTTGCAAAGGAATGTGATGTTAACTACATAGACTTAAATAAATGGACACAGCTTTATGTTAATAATGCAAAAGCTGATACAAAAGATGAAAATTGGATTAAGAATAATTATCACGTTGATGATAATCTGCATTTGACACAGCACAGTGCGCTTTTAGCAGCGTCGTTTATAGCGGCGGGAATGAGCGAGCTTGCCTACGAAATCTCGGATTACGCTTACACCTATAAAGATATTTCCGAAATCGGCGAGGGGAATATACGCGGCGCCCAAACAGGAGTAACGCGCGAATACAGTGCAGCAAAAGCAAGAGAGTTTATGGGACTTGGCGATATTCCTACACCAACGCCTGAAAGCAAGCTGGCAATAAAATATGATGCCAAAACAGATAAGGTAACGGTTGACGGCAACAGTTCAGTAAACAGCGGAACGCTTATAAAGGCTGTATATGACGGAGGAGTAATGAAATCGGTTGAGGTGCAGAATATAGATTTTTCTGAAGGAGCGCAGGTTACTGCGGAGAAAGGAATGAAGCTCTATTTGTGGGATTCGGTTAATACAATGAAGCCTCTTGCAGAGGCGTATGTATACACGGGTGCAGGTCAAACACCTGCGCCCACTCCCTCTCTAACGCCTGACGAGCCGAAGGAAATGATATATAGCGAGGATTTTGAAAAGTATAACACAGGCGATAAAGCAGGCTGGACTTCACCTGCGGGAACAGTGTCCGTAAAATCAGACAGCACAGCAGGCATAGGAAAATATCAGACAGTAGTGTCGGGAAAAAGCGAGATCTGCCGCAGCGGATATGTTGAATTGCCGAATGCTGTAACGGATAATTTTGTTTTTGAATGTGATTACAAATCTTCGTCAAATGTAAATGTGTCGGATTTGGAATTGGTAGAAAATAAAAACTCAATATACGCAAATCACGGTGTATATTCCAATCAAAATTATATTTTTACTATGGCAAGACCAAAAAGCTCAGACTGCTATGTTATAAATAATAAATCAGACGACAGTGGTTATACGGTTGACCGCTACGCAGACCCGGTATTTAAAACGAAGGATATTACAGGTAATCCATGGCTTCATATAAAGGTTGTCGGAAATATGAAAAATCAGCAGGTTATAGTGTATATAACCTCGCTTGACGGAAAAACTGAATATCATCACGGAATGTATGATATGAATGTCGGCAGAGAAAGCAAAATAAATTCATGGAAATGTATTCATCTGCTTTCGCCTACAACAGGAGCGGATACCTGCATTGACAATATTGAAATATACAAGGTTCGCAAGTCTGACTTATCTCCCGTATATCATAAGGCAAAAATCACCTGTAAAGCATATTCATTTGAGCAGTATGTATTAGACGGTGAAAGCGTTGTAAATATTCCAGACGTGTCAAGCTATGGACAGCATTTTGAGGGCTGGACAGTTGGAAACGATACAACAAAATACACAAGCGAGCAGTTAAAGAGCGTACCGATAACGACAGATTGTGAAATTGTCGGAAATGTCGGAGAAGGTTATATTGAAGCGATAAGCTCCGTGGAATTTAAGGATTTTCCCGCAGGAAATGAACTTGTAATGGGCGCAGATGAAAACACCTTCGGCTCTAATCCTATTTCTCTTTCAATAACAGGCGAGCAGGGCACAAGCCTTGTCACAAATCCCGACAGCAGAGTAACGGATTATAAGGTAGAATGGACTTTTGACGGTTTCCGCACTCTTGACGGAGAACCTACAAATGAAACGGGCAATAAATACTGCGACAGCTACGGTATTTTAAAAACAATCGATACAGCGCATAACACGGCAGTAGATTTTACATTAAAGAAAACGTCTGCGAATTATTACGGCAGAGTAACGGCTAAGGTTACATATAACGGTAAAACGATAGAGGTATCAAAACCTCTTGTGCTCTTGGGCGATAAATCGCAGAACAGCGCGGTTATTCTTCCAAAAGGTGGTTATACGGCGAACTTTAATAAATACGAAAGCTCCCTGATGAGATATGAGGCGGAAAACAACGACATAGTTACAGGCGGCTGGTCTAAGTCAGGCTCAGACGTGACATATATGACCTTGAAATCCGATAACAGCGGACAATTCCTGTCGTTTTCAAGAGCCGCAAGCGGGAATTCGTCTTTTACGCATCAGGAAACAGGCAATATTGAGGGTGAAACCGTATTTGAGCAGGATATACGCTTCGGCATGAACGGAAGCATTGAATACGGCGCGGACACGTCAAAAGGCACCACTACCGCGTTTAATTCGACCGCGTTTAAGCTGAGCTTTGCAAATTCTAAATTCAGCTTTAACGGCAAGGAAATAGGTACGGGAGAAAAGGATACATGGTATCATGTTGTCATAACAGCCGATCCGACTTCAAAGCTTTGCAGTGCAAAAATATATAAAAACGATACACTTATCGTTCAGTCAGGCACGGTTTCATTTGACAGCAGCTTTACAGAGGGTAGATATTTAAGATATACCCTAAGCGACAAAACCGCAAATACTGCAATAGACGTCAACAATGTGATTGCGCGCAGAGCTGAAATTGACGAAAATACATTTACAGTTACTGCTCCGCAATCGGCTGATATTCCCGAAAACGGCACAGCGACAGTTGATATTTCAGCGGCGGCTAAAACTAATGATGGCACGGATGCGCTCGGTAAAGCTCAGTGGAGCATTGATGATGAATTTGCCGAAGGTGTAAGTATTACAGGCACAGACAATCAATCGGCACAGCTTAGTATCAGCCAAAACGCGTCATCGGGCGAGCTTCCTATAAAGGTTACAATAGGCGGAAAGTCAAAGACTGTAAATATAAAGTTAATCGGAACAAAAAATAATGTCGCTTTTACAAGCGCGCCGACAGGCGTGCAGCTTGGCTCAACCGCGCAGTACAGCGCAGTTTTAAGAAACGGTCAGGGTGATACGATAACGGGTGATATTACATACGAATTATACAATTCAGATAATACTGAAAAAATAACTCCGTCTGGAATTAGCATAAACTCCTCAACGGGCGAGCTTATCGTTTCTAACGGCGCAACGGCGCAGATTATTGGTGTCCGCGCGTCAAACGGCGATATAAGTAAATTTGTAAGAGTAAATGTATATGACCTTAAATTTGTTTTCGGCACAGACAGCGTTCAAAACGGGTATACTCCGATAAACGTGTCAACCACATACAGCGAGAACCGCGGTTACGGAATAGAGGGAACGGCAAATACGGGCAGCGGAACAATGTCAAATCTGACCTTTAAGGTAAAGCTTGAAAAAGGTAAGGTTTATACTGTAAAAGCGAAGTATAAGGGCAAAATAGTGTGCGAGAAAATCAACTCCTCCTTAACGGGATTTGAACGTTCAAAATCCGCTCTTGAAACCGACACATATGACGTTGCAGTATTCGGCGATAATATTATGGACATAACCGTTCCGACAGACAGCGAGATTGCGTCGGTAGAGATAACGCCTGTTACTAAAATTAAGGCTCAAAAGCCCGATTGGTGGACAATAGGTGATTCAACGGTACAGCAAAACGGCTCATGGGGTTATACTATCGCGGCAACTGAAACAACAGACCTTTCAAATTACCCTGAGCTGGCGGAGGCTTTCAACGGCTTCCACAACAGCGGAAAAGCGGGTGAACAGCACAGAAACTTCTATTCAAACGGCAGATTGAACAGTATTTTAACAAAAATGAATGTGGGAGACATTGTTTCCATAAGCGGTATGGGTACAAACGATTCGTCAAGCACGCTTGATGAGTTTAAGGCTTATGATGAAGCGTATATGAACGCTATAATTGATATGGGCGGCCATGTAATACTCGGCTCATATACCCCGACGGGAAATTACGGTGCGACAGCCGGCAAAGTTTATGACGCCGATACAATGACCTTTAAGGGTATGCGTACAAATGCGTATGACAGGGCTATAAGAGAATTGTATGAGGAAAACAAGGATAACCCTAAGGTCTTAGGCTTTATCGACATAGGCAAAATGGCAGACGAAAAAATGACCGCTGATGTGAAAGCGGTATATGATGCGGCAATAGCAGACGGTAAAACCGAAGCCGAAGCAAGAGTTGCGGCAAATGCAAAGGCTGAGGAAATGATGGCTTGGTGGAAGGACTATAACCATTATTACACAACATTCTCAAATTATATTTTGCCTGACATCACATCAGAAATAGCTAAAATGATTAAATCGGCAAAGTAAAACAATACAGCACATAAACTCTTTACAGCAGGAGATTTATGTGCTATATTGTTGATAACACTAATTATTCGGAGGAATATATAATGGATAACTTGTACAGGAAAACACCGATAATGGGCTGGGCGTCGTGGAATTGTTTCAGAACGAATATAACGGAAGAAATTCTGAAAGAACAAATAGACGCTCTGAAAGCAACTGGACTTGATAAATACGGCTATACATATTTTAATATTGACGACGGTTTTTTCGGCGGACGTGATAAAAACGGAATGCTGAAGTTTCACAGGGAGCGGTTTTCTAACGGAATAAAGGTGATTGCAGATTACGCGCATCAAAACGGACTTAAAGCAGGTATTTACTCAGACGGCGGCGACAAAACCTGCGGACACTATTATGATAATGAAGGCAAAAACGGAGATAATGTCGGTCTGTATAATCACGAGGAACAGGACTTGAAAATGTACCTTGAGGATTTTGGCTTTGATTTTATTAAAGTGGATTGGTGCGGCGGTCTGCGTCTCGGACTTGACGAAAAAGAGCAGTACACAAAAATCTCAAAAATCATAGACGATATAAGAAAACGCACAGGCAGATGTATTGTATATAATATTTGCCGCTGGCACTTCCCCGGCGATTGGGCCGGGAAGATTGCCGACTCGTGGAGGACGGGCGCGGATATAACTCCCAATTTCCATTCTGTAATAAATCAGATTGATAATATTAAGCCGCTTAGGAAATTCTGTTCTCCCTCGCATACAAACGACCTTGATATGATGCAGCTCGGCAACGGTATGAGCGTTGAGGAGGAAAAAACGCACTTTGCTATGTGGTGTATGATGTCAACGCCTTTAATGATAGGCTGTGACCTTACAAAAATATCACACAGTACACTCGAAATATTGAAAAACGAGGAGCTTATCGCAATAAATCAGGATAAGGCTTGCTCTCAGGCATACGTCATAAAGGAATTTAGAGAAAATGAATTATTCGGTGAAATATGGGTTAAAGAGCTTTATGGAGGCAATGAAAAAGCAATAGCGTTTCTTAACCGAAGTGAAAAATCGCTTGATATGAATTTGTCATTAAAGGACGCTGGGATGTGCGGTGAAATTATTTCAATACGCGATTTGTGCAAGCATTGCGATATGGAGATTATGGATAATATAAACATTACCGTAAATCCACACGGAACAGCAGTGTTTCGCGTAAAGAGCGAAAGTGTTGTTTTCGTGCCTGATGTAAACGAAGCATTGCAATATAAAAAGCCACGGGATATTGAAAAAATATCTCTTGATAAAGCGAATGAACTTATTTCAAACGGCGCTGTTCTGCTTGACGTGAGAAGCGCGGACGAATATAAAAACGGTCATCTTGACAAAGCGGTAAATGCGCCGTACACTGAAATACATGTCGCTATATCAAATATTGTTCCCGATAAGGAGCGAAACATCATAGTTTACTGCACGACGGGAAAACGCAGCAGTCAGGCAAAATATACACTTGATTATATGGGATATAAAAATGTATTTTATTTGGGAGGAATTGAATTATGATAAAAAATGCCCAATGTATAAGCTCACCTGTTGACATAGGCGAAGTATGCCCGATATTTTCAAAGGATATAAAGGTCAGTAAGTCAATAAAAAAGGCAGAGTTTACGGTAAGCGCGACAGGCGTTTATGAAGCGAGAATAAATAATAAGCGCGTCGGCGATTTTATCCTTGCGCCCGGACTTACAAGCTACAAATCAAGATTGCAGTATCAGACCTATGACGTTACGGATATGCTTGAAAATGAAAATACTTTAAGCATATACCTTGGCAAAGGCTGGTACAGAGGAAGAATAAGCGCAAACGATAAGACAATAAACGAAACAGACGGCGCGGTCATTGCAGAGCTTGTTATAAACTATGACGACGGAAGCAAAGAAAGCATTATAACTGACAATTCGTGGAGCGTCAGCACAAGCCGTATATTATTTTCCGACATTTATGACGGAGAAACTTATGACGCTTCGGCAGAAATAAAAGAGATTGGAAACGCGGTAATAAACAACAGTATTTCAAAATCAACGCTTATTCCGCAGGAGGGTGAAATCGTAAAAGAGCAGGAGAAAATAAAGCCTGTAAAGATGTTTACAACTCCCAAAGGCGAATGTGTGATTGATTTCGGTCAGAACATCGCAGGATATATAGCTCTTGACTTGACAGCTAACAAAGGCGATAAAATTGTTATATCACACGCGGAGGTGCTTGACAATGACGGTAATTTTTACAATGCGAATTACCGCAGTGCTAAGGCAAGGCTTGAATATATCTGTCGCGACGGTCATCAAATTTATAAACCGTATTTTACATACTTTGGATTTCAGTATATACGCCTTGATGAATGTCCGGAAAATATCAGTCTTGATAATTTTACGGCGATTGCAATATATTCTGATATGAAGCGCACAGGGTATGTCGAAACGGGCAGCAAAAAAGTAAATAAGCTGTTTGAAAATACACTATGGTCGCAGAGGGATAATTTTATTGATATTCCTACCGACTGCCCTCAGCGTGATGAGCGTATGGGCTGGCTTGGCGATGCTCAGGTGTTTGCCAAGACTGCAAGCTATAATTACAATACAAAAAAATTCTTTTCTAAATGGCTCGGTGATTTGCGCGCGGAGCAGCGCGAAAACGGCTCCGTGCCCGATACAGTACCGAATTTTTGGCTTTTAAGCCGTTCAAGCGCGGCTTGGGGCGATGCTATGACGGTTATTCCGTGGCAGATGTACTTAATGTACGGCGACAAGAAAGACCTTGAGGTTAATTTTGACGCTATGAAACGCTGGGTAGATTTTATGACGAATGACAGTCTTGACAAATATTTGTGGACTTGCGTTGATGATTCGGATAAAATGTGGCGCAAGCATTACGGTGACTGGCTCGCGCTTGACGCTCCGTCAGGAAGCTATCGAGGCATTACTCCCGATAATTTTATTGCAAGCGCGTTTTATGCGTACTCAACGGAGCTTCTTGTAAAGGCGGGAAAAGTAATCGGTAAGGATATGTCTGAATATGAGGAATTGCACAAAAAAATTGTTTCAACCTTTAAAAAGACATTTACCGAGTATTCCACACAGACCGAATGTGTGCTTGCGCTGTATTTTAATCTTACGGATAATAAGGAGAAAGTTGCAAAACAGCTTGACGATATGATAGTATCAAACGGAAATAAGCTTAAAACAGGCTTTGTCGGAACTCCGTATTTACTGTATGCGCTAAGTGAAAACGGCTATACAGAAACTGCGTACAGTCTGCTTTTGCAGGAGGAATATCCGTCGTGGCTCTATGAGGTAAATCACGGCGCAACTACCATATGGGAGCATTGGGACGGAATAAGAGACGATGGAACGTTTTGGAGTACGGATATGAACTCGTATAATCATTACGCATACGGTTCGGTTGTCGATTGGCTGTATTCCGCTGCGGGAGGAATAAAGCCTGTTGATGGAAATGCAGGCTTTAAGGAAGCAGTTATCGCGCCTGTTCCCGATAAACGTCTCGGAAGCATAAATGTTTCGTTTGATACCGCATACGGTACAATAAAATCCGCATGGCATTATGAGGGTGATAAGGTGTGCTATGAAATAATAACGCCTGTAAAAACGACGATTATAATAAACGGTGAAAAATATTGCGTTGGAAGCGGAACATATTCATTTTAAATAATAGAAAAATAAGAGGGTGAGTTTGTGAAAAATCCGATATATGCGGGAACGAAAGATTTTGATATAAACGTAGCGGAATTTAACAAGCCGTTTAGTATGCAGCGTCAGCATTATCATGACACATACGAAATATATCTTATTCTTGAAGGCGAAAAAAATTTATTTCTTGACGATAAAAAATATCTGCTCAAAAAAGGCAGTCTTTTTGTGGTTGAGCCGTTTGTGCTGCATATGACGACAAGCACTGACAAGGTTTATAATAAAAGATATATAATGAATGTATCTTCTGATGTGTTATCGCCTATGCTTACAAAAAGTGAGGTGGAATATCTTTTTAAAAATCTGCCCACCTGTGTGCTTGACTTAAGCGAAGATAAATTCTGTTTTGCCCTAAATTACTTTGAGGAAATTCACAGATATAAGAATATTAAAAATTCACTCTCAAACAAGCTTATGCGTACGACAATAGCTCACTTTGTTGATTTTATCAGCCGTGAAGAAAAGAAACAGGCTGCAATAACGCTGAAAAACCCGACAAAAAAATCAGAGGCTCCCGTAATGAAGGCTTTAATGTATATAAATATAAATTATACAAAAAATATTTCTTTGGATTTCATAAGCGAGTATGCTAATATGAGCAAATCGAATTTCTGCCTTGCTTTTAAAAAGGCTGTCGGAGATACCTTTGTTAATTATCTTAACACTTTGCGTACCGCACAGGTTCACAAACTGCTTTTGACAACCTCGCTTAATCTTACGGAGATTGCTTCACAAACAGGTTTTTCTTCTGTTGATTATCTCACAAGAACCTTTAAGAAAATTCATGGCATATCGCCGTCACAAATGAGAAAAAACAATAAAATGGTTTAATATAATAATAATTTTTTGAATACTGCTTTGCGTAAATTGCGCAAGGCAGTATTTTTGTTATATACGGAATTTTTAATAATATTGTTCGTGTTTTTCCGACAGTCAAGAATTTAGTTAGTTTGATATGTGATATAATATACATAAATAATAAATATTTCAGAGTAATATTTGGTGAAGGAGGACAAAAAATTACAAAGATATGGAATATAAAGCATTATTATATATGGTCATACTACTACGGACAATCGGGCGCAAATTTTACAATTTCGGATATTGTATATGACACGAACAATTAAAAAGAAAGGAAGATAACAATGATTTTAAACAAAATTAAAAAGCTGATGTGCGCAGTTTTGACGGCGGCATTATGTATGTTGGCTATGCCAAACGTATTGGCTGATGAGAATACCAATACGCGAGAATGTGTAAAAATTACTGCAGATTATGATGACAGCGGCAAGTTATTGAATGTGGATTTTGAAACAATTACTTTTGATAAAATCATTCATACAGAAAATACACCGTCTCATAAGGTGTTTTACTGGGAAAGTTTGGACAGTATGAAGCCGATTGAAATAACTATGCCTTCGCCAAGCCCAACTATTTCACCAATAGCAAGTCCGACAGCGACACCAACAGCAAGTCCCACAGTAACGCCGACAGTCAGTCCGTCGTCCGAACCTGCGTCCGACCATTGGGATTTTACGGCATATTCAGGCAACGCGGCGATAGATAATATTACGGAAACCAAAAATGAGCTATATAAATATACCGAAAACAACGATATTTTGGAAATAGGCTTAAACAGCGGTGACAGCATAACCGAAAACGGAATTGTATGGAGCGAGCCTTCGGGAACAAAGTCGGACAGCACTACTACTGTTTCAAATAACAGGTATATAAAATATACTCCATCTGCAGACGGAGTATTGTCTGTTACATATAAAGGCTCTGCAAATGCAAGCAACAAGCATCCGCGTATGTATGTTTCCTGCGGAAACAGCCTTGACTGCACAACAAAGGAAGCAAATGCTTCACAGCTTGAAACAAATCAATCATTTGACAATAATTCAACAGATTTCAAAACTGCTGAGTTTAAGCTGTCAAAGGGTAAAACCTATTATATTTGGAGCTACTATTTTAACACTTCCGCAAATCAGTTTACAATCTCCGACATTGCTTTTAACAAGGCTGAGCAAACTATCAGAACAAGAAATATTTACGGAAGCAATATGCTGTTACAGCATAATCAGCCTGTTGTAATCGACGGTAAGGCGGACGCGGTAGATACTGTATCGGTAACGCTTACAAATGAAACGACAAATAAGATTGTGCAGACAGTGGAGGGAAGCGCAGTCTCTCCCGATAATTCGTGGAATAATAAGGATTGGAGTGTAACGCTTGACGCCGTTTCAGATTACAGCAGTACATACAAGCTAAGCATTTCTGCACAAGGCGCAGAGCCGATTGAATATACAAATATCATTTTCGGAGATTTGTATTTGTTCAGCGGTCAGTCAAACATGTGGAAGCAGGTTTCGTACTACAAAAATATTGATAAAGAGTCATATGGAACAGATGCGGTTGCGGCGAACTCAACTGATAAAATCCGTGTTATGCATACGAAAGGCAGCGGCGATACAGGTACAGCGATTTTACAATATGACGCTCTTAATGCGCAGGCGTGGAGAGATTTTTCAACTTATGATAATGTAAGCGACATTTCAGCACCCGCATATACGGCGGCGGTTAAAATGCACAGGGAAACAGGAGTACCCATTGGTCTTATTACAAACGCATATCCGGGTTCTTATATTTCTTCGTGGTTTGACAGCGCGCTTAAAATAGACGCTTGCAACGAGGGTAGAAATAAAACCTCAAATGAGCGTAATTGGTACTGCGGAAGAATTTATCCGCTTCGTAATCTTAAACTAAGCGGTATATTCTGGTATCAGGGTTGTGCAGATGCGGTAACAACATATCACGATAATCCATACGAGTATTATTCGGAGATGATGCATAAGCTCATTGACACTTGGCGCGAATTATTTAATAACGACACTCTTCCGTTCTATTATGTACAGCTTTCGCGCATAGGTTCTACAATAGTTGACGAGAACAATCCTGATACGGGCGCAGCAGGCAAAATGCCGATTAAGCGCGCTCAGACGGACGTATATCTCAATATGGCGGATAAAACAAATGTCGGAATAATCAGCACTCTTGATTTATACGGAAACCATAACGCTGACGGCACGGCAAACTGCCGAAATGACATACATCTCGGACAAAAGCATATTATAGGCGACAGAATGGCGGCTTATGCCCTAAAGGATATTTACGGAAAGGACGTGCATTCACGAGGTCCTATATATAAATCAAGCAAGGTCAAGGATGGAAAAATAGTTGTAACATTTGATTGCAGCGGACAGCTTCAAATAATGCCGTCAAGTCAATATACCGATACGACAGGTGAGGCTAGGATTGAAAGCGGTGAAATCAATCCCGATATATTAAACGAATTTGAAATAGCAGACGCAGACGGCGTATGGCATAAGGCAACGGCTGAAATTACATCTGATAATCAGGTAACTGTTTCCTGCGATGAAGTGACTGCACCTGTAAAGGTGCGTCACTGCGGAACGGACTATCCCGAAAGCCCGAATTTAACGGATGCGTCAGGTCTGCCATCGTATGTATTTGAAAAAACGGCTGAAAATTCAGGAGACACAGAGGAAACACCGAGTCCGATACCAACACCGACATCAACACCAACGGTCAGCCCAAGTCCGTTGCCATCTCCGACGGCAGAGCCAACAGCAAGCCCAACACCCAACATAACAGCAATGTATAAATTTGATTTTGGAAGCAGTACACCGGCTGACGGATATACGGCGGTAACGGCTGATATGGTATATGATATGTCAAAGGCTGACGCTTCGGAGGGATACTGCGGATTTTTGGGTACGACCGAAAATTCATATGCAAGCGACGTACTCGGTTACGACTGCGACAACCGCGCCATAGATGGCTTTTCACTCGTAAAGGGACAGCAGATAATTCTTTCAAGCGGCGGTGAAGCGTCTGATACGGATGCGGACAGCGACTATGTAACCGTCCCGTCAAAGGAAAACTATATTCCTGCAACAGCTTCAGACTATGAGGGCAGACTGCCTATACGCTTTTCAATGAAAGCGGACAGAAAATCGTATTATACCGTAACCGTAACATTGACAAATTCAAGCGATACGGAGGATGCTTGTGTATCATTATTTAGTGAAAAGCGTCAGATAGTGGCGGAGGATGTTACGATAAAACCAAATAAAAAAATCACATTTAAGTTTAATGTGGACATTGAAGATGTTACATATAAGACATTTTCAGAAGCATTTAAAGATGATATGCTTAACATAAGTGTTTCGGGCAAAAATGCAGCTCTGTCTTCTGTAATAGTGGAAAAGCACGGAAAGACAGAGGGTACAATAAAAGGTGAAACAGTACAAGGCGGTGTGAACGACGGCGTTACTTTATGGGCGTGTACAGACTCGACAGGCTGCGACTGCCCTGCAACAGTCCCGTTCTTTGCACTTCAAAATTATTCCGGTGTAGGTCAGGCGCTTATAAAATATATGCCTGAAAATATAGCAGTTTCCAATCAGGGTGAGCGCGGTCTTGCGACAAACGATAATGCGCACTTTGATAAATGTAATTTGAAAAAAGGCGATTATCTGTATGTAGAATATGGGCATAATGACAACGGCGCGGACAGCTACAAGAAGAACCTTGAAAAATATTATACACGCGCTCATAATTCAGGTGCAAAGCTGATTATAGTAAGTCCCGTAAACAGACATAATAATTATTCAAATGGTAAATGGAACTCTGACTTTACTCCATACATAGAAGCGGCGGACTCATTTGTTAAAACAAAGATAGACGAAGGAGCAGATGATATTGCGTTTGTGGATATGAATACCTTGTACGTTGATTGGATGAATCGTGAAACGGAAAGAATTAAAAAGATAAATCCGTATCTTGACGAGCAGGGTGCAATGAGCTTTTATTACAGAAGCGTCAAGGGCAGCAAGGTAGACGGCACGCATATGAACGATGCAGGAGCAGACCAAGCGGCATACTATTTCTTTGAGGCTGCTAAAAATATTGTAGCTGCCGCCGACAGTGGTTCGACGGATAGATATATAAAAGCGCAGGCGGAAATCGTCCGTCCTATTGTGAGTGGAATGAAAACAAAAATCGGAGACAGCGATATGGATAATCTTCCAATGACCGTATCGGACGAAATCATAAACGCAGGCAAAGCGCCGAATAGCTATTGGGATACCGTTCCATCAGACGCGCTTGAGTATATAAATAGCGCGGCGGTTGACAGCGTAGGAACGATAACAAACAAGGACGGTTCTATGACAGTTTCATCTGTCGGTATGCGTATTATGAACAATAATTTGACGTATGCGAAGGCGATTGTAACTGTTAATCATAATGGTGAGAAAACAAAGTATTTTACCGAATGCAATTATGACTGCACAGGAGATGAAGCAGGAATGGTTAAGGTAAATACAGGCTTTATTACATCAGATAAAGACCATACCACTGTTACTGACAGCGACAAAATATCGGAAATTACCGTTCCCGCCGGCGCGGAATGTACGGTACAGATAGTAAGCTGTGATGATAAGTGGGTAGTCGGTGATAATCCGACTGTATATTCTGCGGAGTACAGAGTATATCCTGAGCTTGAAACGGTATTTGCTGAAAACGGCGCGTCAACAGATGGCTGGACACGTTCTACCGCAGCAAGCGAATGCTCGGAAACAGTAACTGAGGACGCTGACGGTTCAAAGTATATAACAATCTTATCAAATAATGCAGATTCAAGCGGAACAAAGAAAAACTACGGATTTTATAAGGCACTCGGAAGTGAAATATTATCAGGAAGCTACAGACTGAACTTTAAAACAAGACTTAACACAGGCGTTATACGTTTTGCGCTTGCAAACAGCGTAGGAAACGGCTCAAATCCATTCCCGAACAAGGTATATGCGCTTTGTATAGACAGCGGAAATATTTTTGTAAATCAGGATAAAAATGTCTTGCCGATTTGCGTAAAAGATGAAAGCACGGTAAGTAAAATAAATGTCGGACAATGGATAAATATTGACGCAATACTTAACCTTGACGCAGGTACTATAGCAATATCCGCCGCAGGAAGCGATTATACGGAGTTTGCAATTTCAGATTGGCAGTCAAACGCTCCGACAGCTCTGCCGATTAAGTATTTCGGCGTCGCGGGAAGCGGTGACGCGACCGCCACGGACGCGGATATAAAGGATATGCGTATTGTTAAAATACCGCGAGGCGAAACAGGAAAAGTAAATGTTTCGGCAAGTGCGGCAGACGGAAGTCAGGGAACCGTTTTCATTAACGGCGAAAACATACCGACAGTTCAGATTGATATGGGAACGTCAGTTACCTTTAAAGCAACAGCAAATAACGGCTTTAAGTTTGTAAATTGGACTGACGAGAGCGGCAGAGAGGTATCGCAGTCGGCGGAATATACAACAAGAGTATTTAAAGATATTAGCCTGACAGCAAACTTTGAGGAAACCGCATCAGGCGAGGTTGTATGGAATTTCTCAGATTACAGCGAAAATCCAGTGAACGGTACACGCGTAAGCTCAAATCAGGAAACAGAAAATGTTGATTATAACGGACTCAAGATACATCTGAATGATAGTGACAGTGTAAGCGGCGACGGTGTTTATTGGAACGCGCCGAGCCATATTACATCGGCTGTTGTTTCAAACAACAGATACATTACATATACGCCGACAGAAAGCGGAACTATATCAATAACCTTTAAGGGCAGCGCAAAAGAAGGAACAAAGCGCGTTCCGAGAATGTATATTGTTGATGGTACTGATACTTCCGTAATGAACAAAGCCGGAGTATCGAAGGATGCGAGTGCGGTGGATACAGATACTGTTTTAACAACAAATTTGACTGAAGGCAAAACATATTATATATATTCATTTTATAATAATTTGACGAATTGTGCTTTTACAATTTCAAATATTACGTTTACGCCATCGACTGAATAAGGAGATATAAAAATGATAAAACAAATTTTAAGTATATTGCCTGCTGTCAGTATGCTTTTAGGTACGCCCCAATTTGCGTGCGCGGAGGAGCTTACTCCGTCTGCGCCTGTAAATGTAACTGTACCTGCGGCAGCAGCTACATATTCAAGTATTTCAATTATGTGGGATAAACCGCAGGACTATAAACAAATTACAGGCTACAGGGTATATATGAACGGTAATCCGCTGTCTGTTACAGCGTCAAACGAAACATATTATACGGCTGATAACTTAGAGCCTGACACCGAATACACATTTACCGTTACTTCTCTAATCGGTAAAAGCGAGTCGGAAAAATCAGATGAAGTAAAATCCAAAACAGAAATAAAAGGTAAAGTACATAATGTTATAAACGCGCCTTATAACGCAAAAGGCGACGGGGAAACGCTTGATACAGCGGCAATTCAGTCGGCTATTGACGCGTGTAATGATAATGATATTGTGCTTATTCCCGAAGAATACACCTTTCTCACAGGTGCGCTTGATTTAAAAAGCAATATGACGCTGGAGGTAAACGGAACGCTTTTAAGCAGTAAAAACGCAGCTGACTTTGAAAAGAAAATTGATACATCAAAAACCTACACAGGCGGCACAGCAACAGGTGTTACATATACCGAGGAAGCACCTAAAAGACTTATATGGAGCAGGATTGAGGGCTGGGAGCAATACTCATACAGAAGCCTTATCAACATAGGCTATCTTGATGAAAATACAGATTACAGTACAGACAAAAATTATGTATGTTCAAATGTAAAAGTAATCGGCAGGGGTACAATCACAGGCGATGATTACCGCGCAAATTATGCGCCGATAAAGGGTAACGCTACCGCGCTCGCGATAGATGAGGGCAACAGAGCGGATACATTTTATGATATTTCTGCGTCAGAAACTGCCGAAAATAATATACGAAGCAGAATACGCGGTCGGCTTATAAACGTAAGCAACGCGCAGAATGTATATATTAAGGGCGTAAGCGTAGCAAAGCCGCCTATGTGGACGGTGCATATGATTTACAGCGATAATGTAACAACAAACGGTGTAACCTTTAACACAAGCGGATACCGCAACGGCGATGGTTGGGACCCCGACTCATCAACAAACTGTACTATATACGGCTGCAATTTTAACACAGGCGACGACTGCGTTGCGATTAAATCAGGTAAAAATCCGGAGGGCAATGCGATTGCAAGACCATCGGAAAACATAAAAATCATTGGTTGCACAAGTGAGGGCGGTCTTGGCTTGGCTGTCGGAAGTGAGATGTCGGGCGGTGTAAGCGGAGTTTATGTGCGCGACTGCGTGCTGTCCAATACGCGCTACGGTATTGAATTAAAGGCAAATAAGGTGCGTGGAGGATATATCAGAGATTTCCACGTTCAGGACAGCACAGTAGACCGTGTGCTTATTCATTCGGTAAGCTATAACGCAGACGGTGAAGCTGCTGATACAAGTCCGGTATTTTGCGGTATGTCATTTAAAAATATGAATATTCTCGGTTACAGCAGTGAAAAGAGTAATCCGTGGATAAACACCTCTATTGAAATGGAGGGCTTTACAAGCGACAGCGGAAGCGATGACTACTATATTAAAAATATTTCTTTTGAGGACATAACAGTCGGAACGGAGAAGAATATCACGCAGAATATATCAATGAAATATTGCCGCGATATAGCCTTCAATAATGTCCTGCAAAGAGATGAAGCTATACCGCTTTATCCAAATACCGATACTACCTTTACCGTAGACGGAGGACAGTTGGCGGATATTGTACCTAAGTTTACAAAAGCTATTGAAGCGGAAAAGATGAATTTATCAGGATATGAATTTGAGAGCAACAGCGCGGCGTCGGCAGGAGGTATTGTAAGCGCAAATAAGTCCGGCAAAGGAACGGCAAAGGCGCAGTTTGCAGGCGCAGACGGAAAGTATAATTTAAAAGTAACATACTTTGATGAAAATGACGGAAATGCGGAATTTAAGCTGTATATAAATGATGTTTTGGCGGACGAATGGATTGCCGATAAGGATTTAGGCTCGGCAAGTGCGGATGAAAAAACACTGACATCACGGACTGTAATGGTTCATTTGTCAAAAGGCGATATAATCAAAATAGAGGGCAAAAAAGAAACGTACGATCCTGCGCGACTTGACAAAATTGAAGTTGAAAGTGCGGCTGATTTAGAGGTGTCAGAGCCGAATGCTGCAGGAGATAAGGTTACGGTCAATATAACAAGCAGTGTATCGGAAAAACGAAACGCAGTACTGATCGTTGCAAGCTATGAGAAAGGTGTTATGAAAAATATATCCGTTTCAGATGAAACTGAAATAGGAGCAAACGGAACAGTAACTCTTGAAACAAACGCGCCGACAACAGATGAGCATAAAATTATGGTATGGGACGGTCTTAATAGTATGATGCCATTAATTGAGCCTATTTAAAAACTTGCAGAGGGTATATCACAGAAATTCTGTTCTTTATTTGTCCTTTAAAGTTATAAAAAGTTAGTAAAATCGGTGGTAAGTTACGGGAACTTAAATCTTAATAAATCGCATAATACTGCTGATTACAGCAATTTGGAACAAATTGCAGAAACCGCAAAATAAAATTCGAGTCTTAGATGGTCCACCAAACAGAATAAATCCGAACTTTTCACTAATCGGTGATGGGTTCGGATTTTTGTTTTGGATATAATTAAAAACGGCAGTATCAACATTTGCTTGATACTGCCGTTTATGTAAGTTTCAAAATCATTTCTTTTCTTGGTTCAATTTCCATCTCCATCTCTCAAATTCTTTCTTGCCTTCCTCGCTCTCAAAATACGCTTGTATTTTCGGAAGTATGCACCTTGCGAGTGCGTCTATCTCATATTGAGGTATATCCTGTTTGAAATCAACGTTTATTTTCGTATCTTGTCCCTCCTTTGGCTGCATAGGCGAGTAGCAAAACGTAGTTTCGCGACCAGCCTCTCATTTTATAGTAGTTTCGTGGTCATTTCAAAGTTTAAATTACGGGGCTACCTTAGTAACTACACAATCCCCTCTACATTGGGTATCTAAAATATTAGGTTTTATGCGGTTTCCAAAGTCCTAAATGCCCATTTTTATTCTTCGTTTCCGTTCGTATGTTGCCTTTTTCCGCTTTCGTTCCGATTTAGCACACTTTTCGCAATATTTGCCCCTGTTTGACTTTGGAATAAACGATTTGCTGCATATAACACAATGTTTTGACTGTTGTGGTTGTACCACTTCCGCAAACAAGGCTTTGTCCTGCGGAAGTACGCAATGTCTGAACCTTTACAACTTATATCTCGTATTTCCGGATTAGATAAAACTTCTTTTGTAAAAAAGTTAGAAAAATTTGGTGTCAAAGGTTATGTTGACGACGAGGATAACGAAACCGTTAATAAACTCTATAATTCTCAAATAGCTCAGGTTTTCTATTATCAAGATATATAATTGATAAATGGAGATAAATAATTTTTGGAGGCGAAATATTACGCCTTCTTTTTATAAATGAAATTAACTTCACTTCACATAAAAACAAATACTGGGGTTGATAAAATATGTAATCAGGATTATAATATGATTACCAAAAAATTACAGGAGGTCAACTATGGACGGATTAGATGAAAGATTACGGGCATTTCGTGAAAGTACAATGATGTCGCAGGCGAAATTTGCGATAGAAATAGGTTCATCACAATCGGCAATAAACCAATTTGAAAATAATCAATCAGAGCCAAATTGCACCATAATACTGCAGTATGCGGATTATTTCAATGTTTCAATGGATTATATCTATGGCAGAACGGATAAAACAGAGGGTATGACTTATGAATTTAAGCCTAAATTTGACACAGACAATGAACAATTCAAGCAATTCATAGAGATGTGCTTTAACCCGAAATCGCCATTGAACGGAAAATTAAAACAATCGCTATTTGATATGATAAAGGAGGACGATAATTAAAATATGCGAGCAGTAATTTATGCAAGATACAGTTCAGACAACCAAAGAGAAGAAAGCATTGAAGGACAGCTAAGGGAGTGTAAGGAATACGCTGACAGAAACAATATGGTTGTTGTCAATAATTATATTGACAGAGCTTTATCAGCAAAAACGGATAATCGCCCTGAATTTCAGCGCATGTTTAAGGATAGCACAAGCGGAGCTTTTGATGTTGTTCTTGTTTGGAAATTAGACAAATTTGCAAGAAACAGATATGATTCCGCACATTACAAATCCATTTTGCGAAAGAACGATGTCAGAGTTATATCAGCTAAAGAGGCAATATCCGAAGGCCCGGAGGGAATAATTCTTGAATCTATGCTTGAAGGTTATGCTGAATATTATTCAGCAGAGTTATCACAGAAGGTTACGCGCGGAATGACGGAAAATGTTTTAAAGGTGAGATATAACGGTGGAACTATGCTTTTTGGCTATATGGTAGATAAGGACAAGCATTACATATTAAATCCTACAACGGCTCCGATAGTCGAAGAAATTTTTACGAGATATGCAGACGGTGAAACAATCGTAGATATAATTGATTCTCTAAATGCCAGAGGCGTAAAATCAAGTAAGGGAGTTAAATTCACAAAAAGCAGTTTAAACGGAATGCTTAAAAAGCGGAAATATATCGCTGAATATAA
>CAJUFV010000249.1 GCA_910585795.1 uncultured Clostridia bacterium
TTGAAAAATTTTATATAAATTTGCTGTTTGACGGAGAGTTTAAATTTAGAAATGAAGATATGATAGTACCAGAGTGATTTCTTAAATGAAATAAGGTGTGAGTAAGAAATAATCATGATAAAGCGTTAACGCCAGATGAATCTATGATTATTACATTGCAAATCGATAATCTGTAAATGCATATCGAGAATACTTCACGGCCGATTGACAGCGAAAGGATTGTTCATGTTATCAGAAACGACAGAACTAGTAAATTTATACGATTGATAATCGACGCGGCAGGCGGAAAAGGTGAATTGAATGATGAAACAAGGATAACAACGATTATCTACAAATAATGAATTTTGCCTTATTATAGACAGAACTGCCGCATATTCGAATAGCACAGTGCAGACCGCTTTATGACCATGTTGATTTTGACCGAGCTTACGTCGGTGTGTTTGTAATAGAAATGTTAAAGAAAGCGGCGCGTTTAGAGAATTTATTGAGTAGAGAAATGGTATTTATACTCTTAACATGAGTGTGAGGTTGCATAGTATAAAGTAAAAATCTAATATTCTGATGGGCACAATACGCCAAATTTAGAATTTTATGAATGGAGAGCGGTAAAAATGAAATACTTAAAAACAAGAAATTTGACTCTTACAGCGATGTTTATGGCGTTAGGATTGGTACTGCCATTTTTCACAGGACAAATTCCTAAAATCGGGAATATGCTTTTACCTATGCATATACCTGTATTTTTGTGCGGACTTATTTGCGGTTGGCGGTATGGCGGCGCGGTTGGGCTTATTCTTCCGATAATGCGTCATATGCTTTTTGGTATGCCTGTGCTGTTTCCTACGGGAATTGCAATGTCAGCGGAGCTTTTTACATACGGATTGGTGGCAGGACTACTTTACAGTATGTCAAAATGGCAGTGTGTCAGGGCACTTTATCGTGCTATCATTTCCGCGATGCTTATTGGAAGATTTGTTTGGGGTGGTGTGAATGTTATACTGTTTGGATTTAGCGGGAAAGGCTTTACATGGCAGATGTTTATGGTTGGAGCCTTTATAAATGCGGTTCCGGGAATTGTACTTCAGCTTATTCTAATTCCGGCAATTATGGTTGCTCTGGACCGTACGAAACTGGTACTGTTCAGAAAGAAAAATACAGATACGGAGGTAGGTATTATTGCGTAATATTAGGTTAGCAACAGGAAAAATAATTGAAACAATCAACCATAAACCTTGTGTTATTGCTATTGACGGCAGATGCGCCGCGGGCAAAACAACTCTTGCGGAGCAATTGAGACAGGAGCTTTCATGTAATATCATTCATGCGGATAGTTTTTTTCTGCCACCGCACATAAGAACAAAGGAACGGCTGGAAATTCCGGGTGGGAATATTGATTATGAGCGTATTATAAACAATGTACTGCTCCCGCTGACAGAAAAAAAGAACGCGTGTTATAGTCCGTATGACTGTAAAAGCAATTCTTACGGAGAGACTATAATTGTTCCGTATGGCGGAATAGTTATTCTTGAAGGTTCATACAGCTGTCATCCCGCATTATGGGAATATTATGATTTACATATATTTTTATCTGTTCCTGAAGATGTTCAGGCTGAGCGAATAAGAAAACGGAATACTGATGCGGTAGAGATGTTCTTTAACCGTTGGATACCGCTTGAGGAAAAATATTTCAATGCGTATAAAATAAAGGAACGCTGTGAGCTTGCTTTTTAGGAATTAAGCAAATATTATAATTGCAATATTTCAGCGCGAATTTATATATTGACTGTGCTATTTGGATATTCTGATTTGGCAGATACTTCCGTATTGGGATTTGTGTATCATAATTGCTTCTGCGGTGTCTGTTGTTCGCCAGAGAAAAGATACATAATCTTCTTACGGCACCTTAGGACAAGCGTTTGGGAATTATAGGTATTATTCCTGCGATGTTGTTTGGTATTGCGTCTCCATTGTGTATGCGCGGCACAATTTCGATTGTGTAGCACGGCTGTATGAGTATGGGCGAGGCAGCGTTATTTGGTAACAGAAGCATTGACTAAAATTACAAATTTTGGCGCATTGAAATTTGTAATTGGAACAAAATAGTGTGTGGTGTATATAGCTTTTATAACGATATTCTCTCTTTTAAGCGGCTTTGAGATAAATTTTATTGCGTGATTGAAATAAACAGGCAGTTGCTAACTGAGCTTTTTGACAGCTTGTTGTTTTATATATTAAATTATCCATTGATAAGTTTTGTTTCATAATTTATATAACTTTTGGTTTTTAGGATATAGACTATGATGTAAAAATTGGGTATAATATTGGAATAAAAAAGATAGTCTGGTAAAATATTATAAAACTGATGAAAAAATAAGCAGTTTTTATATGATAACTTTAATTTTTATAATGGCAAGATATATCATCGAATATGGAGTTTGGAAAAAGTATGAAGGCAGGAATTTCATATAGAGATGAAAGGGTATCAAGTAACAATAGTACACTTAAAATGAAACGAGTGAGGAAAGAAATTTAATAGATGATGCGGTTAAAGATATATTGTGGTCTTTAAGGATGCTGAGACAAAAACAAAAAACGTTTTTGTTAAAAAGCTAGCGGTATGCATGAAACACATATAGATAAACATTTAACAGGGGATGTCAGTTTATTCAAGAAAATTGTAATAAAAACTTTCCGGATGTAATTTCTTATTATTTTAGACACGCGTTTATTTTTTATGGTATTGAAAAAATGTGTTAATGGTTTATTTGCGGAAAAACAGGAGGATGGAATAACATAAATATGATTTCAAAAGTATATGGACATGTGAATGGTATTCAATTTTTGAAAACAATAAATAATATTTATTGTGAATAATAATTATGGAAATATTAGGAGAAAATAAAAAAAGACCGTACTTGATAAATTTTCAGAATAAATAAAAAGAGTTAGATATTATGCAGTTGTATAGACATATAAATAAATCTTGTGTAAATTGTTAATAAATTATGAAAA
>CAJUFV010000250.1 GCA_910585795.1 uncultured Clostridia bacterium
AAAATAGAGAAATAAAATGATTTGTAAAATCACTTTATTTCTCTTAAGAATAAAAATCCAATTTGTAAGAACTATTTATCTTTTTTTTTTCTTTGTACTTTTCTTTTACCGTCAATACATACAAGAATAATAAAAATTGCTGTAAGTACGGCAAGTGCTATTGTTTTTTCCATATTAACATTTCCTCTCTTGTTTAATGTTTTTTATTTGCAGAAAACATGTTTTCCTATTTTTTTAATTACAGGCCGAGACCATATCCATGAGCTGGTTGCGGTTGCGGGATTATAGTAATATATTGCTCCTCCGGTAGGATCCCATCCGTTAAGTGCGTCACGCGCCGCGTTAAAGCATGAGTTTTGTATAGCAACATTAATCTGTCCGTCATCAACTGCGGTAAAAGCTCCAGGCTGATAAATTACTCCGGCAATTGTATTGGGGAAGGAGGAGTGTCTTACTCTGTTTAGTACGACTGCTCCTACCGCGACCTGTCCTTCATAGCTTTCTCCTCTGGCTTCGCCGTTTATAACCATTGCCAGCAGAGTAACGTCCTTTGAATTGGATTTTGAAGAGCCGCTTGGTAAACCGATTTTCGACAATGTTGCGGGTCCGGCAATTCCGTCAGGAGTAAGACCGTTTTTTCTTTGAAATTCTTTTACAGCATTGGAGGTTCGCCAGCCATATATACCATCGACGCTGCCGCTGTAGTAACCCCAGTTTTTAAGACGTGTTTGGATGTTTGTTACTTCACTGCCTCTTGAACCAATTTTTGACAGGGCAAACGCGGAGCTTTCCGCAAATACGAAGCTTATAATTAATGACAGAACAATTACAGATATTCGTTTAAAAGATATATATTTCATAGATAATCCTTCCTTTTAAAGTAATATATATCTATTTTTAACCGATAATCTGTATTTAATACGTAATAATGGGTAATTTTTGTACGACATATATTGCGAGTGTCAGAGCGCATATATGTTCGGCGCCTGCTTTGTTGAGTGCCGAAGCGCATGCCTGAAGTGTGTTGCCAGTAGTACAAATATCATCAAATAAAAGTATTTTCTTGCCTGATAGACTTTCTTCGCATGAAAATGCGTTTTTTACATTGAGCACTCTGTCCATTTTCTGCATGGAGCTTTGACGCTGAGTGTAACGTATGCGTTTAAGGGTATTGGTAAGCATAGGTATAGACAGAGCTTCTGAAATATATTTTGCAATAAGCTCGGATTGATTATAGCCGCGTTCTTTAAGACGCTGTTTGTGCAGCGGCACAGGTATTATATAGTTAAAAGTGTCCCATATATTATATGAATTTAGATAATCCTCCATAAGACACGCAAAGAGCGGAGCATAAGCGTAGCAGCTTTTAAACTTGAAGTCAAGAATCGTCTGACGTATATTTTTTGTATACTCAAAGGGCGACATTATATAGGCGATATTTTTAGTGCCTGGATAGGGCATAGAAGGAGCTGTTTTATCAATAGCATCAAAACAATGTTGACATATGCCTATATGGCCGCATATTTTATACGCGGTTTTATTATTTTTGCGTTCATTACAGAAAATACATATATATTTGCTCATAAATAAATTCCTTATCCGCAGACTAATTTTATTCTGTCCATTTTTTTTGCGGGCATTTGCCGTCTGCAAGACGCGCGCGCACCTGCATAACACAGCCGCATACCGCGCACGTGGAGCCGTACATAAAATTGTCACAGCTTTTACAGCAAAGAAAGCGTGAGTCATATGTTGTCTTATCTGCAAGACGTATACCCTTCATGTGTGTAATCTCATTAACCATCATTTTTATATCATCGTCGGAAAGTACAGTTTTAATGCCGCAGCGTTTACATTTTGCCATTACTTTATTGTGATGACAGCAATGCTTTTTGCCGGCAGCGTGAGAGATATATTGCTGTTTTCTACATTTATGCTGAGAGTTTCCGGTTTGATTGTGTCAGGAGCGTCAAATGTATTGTGAGAATTTATTGCTCCTGTAAGAGCTATTGCTTCTGCTGATGATATATTACTGTCGCATATACTAATAGTTATATCCTCATCAGCGTCTATGCTTGTATTACAAAGGGAAACAGTTATGACGCCATTTTTTTCAGAGGCTGAGATACTGATTTGAGGAATAATGCTGCCGTTGATTTCATAATTTTTGCTGTCATAATCAGTATCAAGCCTGAGGCCGTCCATATGTCCCTTCATCATATTAAACAGATAGTACGTGGGTGTTAATACCATGTTTTCACCTTCGGTAAGTATCATTGACTGCAAAACATTTACCATTTGAGCAATATTGGCCATATAAACTCTGTCAGAGTTTTCGTGAAAAATATGGAGTATAAGCATGCCGCTTACCGCGTCGCGCAAGGTGTTCTGCTGATATAAAAATCCTGGATTTGTACCTGGCATAACGTCATACCAATTACCCCACTCGTCAACAATAAGAGCAATTTCATTTTCACTGTCATACTGGTCCATAACAGCTTTGTGTGCTTTTATGACTTTTTTCATTTTATATGCGCTTGCCATATTTGAATACCATCCATTTTCGTCAAAGCTGACGGAATCACCTTTGCTGTTCCAGTCGCCCTCATAGCTGTAGTTATGAAGCGAGATGGCGTTCATTGCCTTACCGATATTTTTCATAAGGACTTCTGTCCAGTTTGTATCATCTACATTTGGTCCGCCGGCAATTTTATATATCGGTTCATCACCGTAATTGCGGATGAAAACGGCATAGCGCCTAAATAAGTCAGAATAATATTCAGGACGCATATTGCCTCCGCAGCCCCAGTTTTCATTGCCTACACCGAAGAATTTCAGCTTCCATGGCTTATCACGACCGTTTTTACGTCGTTCATTGGCAAGCGGAGAATCACCGTCAAAGGTCATGTATTCAATCCAGTCACGCATTTCCTGAACGCTGCCGCTGCCTACATTACCGCAGATATACGGTTCAGTGTTAAGCTGCTCGCACAGCTCAAAAAATTCATGTGTGCCGAAATGATTATTTTCCACAACGCCGCCCCAGTTAGTATTTACCATATACGGGCGGCTTGATTTTTCGCCTATACCATCACGCCAGTGATAGTCGTCGGCAAAGCATCCGCCGGGCCAGCGAAGTACGGGTATTTCAAGCTCTTTAAGCGCGTTTATTACATCTGTACGCATACCGTTTGTATTTGGTATATTTTCATCTTCTACATATATTCCTTCATAAATACATCTTCCCAGATGTTCCGTGAATTGTCCGTAGATATATTTGCTGATTTTTCCTTGTTTTCTTGATGTGTTTATTACTGCCTTCATCAATCATATTCCTTCCTTATTATGCTAAATAAGATTATACTATGATTGGTATTATTTTTCAATACAAATTTTCGATATAAGAATAAATTTATAATATAGAATAAAAAGGAGACTCATAGGCGAGTCTCCATATTGATTAGTTATCGGCGATATTATCAGTGTAAATAGTATCGCTGTTATTATTTTGAGTAAATCTCTCAAGAATATCAAGCATTTTCTGACGTGTTGTCTCACGCGCCGCCGCGTTTTCCGCTGTAGGCGTTTCCTGACTCATTGCCGTCTGCATTGAGTCAAGCTGCTTGCTTATCATGTCAATAACTTTTGCGCCCTGCTCCTGTGCTCTGAATACTTCCATTGTTTTCAGTATCTGTATACGTACTTGCATGGCCGTTTCAGGTTCATTATCTCTTAGCTGTTCCTGCATTTTTGAAATCTGATTATCAAAAACTTCATATAAATTATCTGCCATTGTCTTTTCCTCCATATTCCGGGCACAAAGACAAATTGTATCCGTATTTATCCATCGCGCCCTGTCTTTTTTAACAAGTCCTAAAGCACGTTTTGGATAGGTGCTTCCTATTTTATGTCCGTTTTGATCTGTTACAGAAATGTTTTTTGTCATGGGTGTCATCCCCTCTGTAAATTTTATGCTGTTTTTTGTTATGGGTGCCGTCCCCGTACATAAAGTATATCACAGGCAACAATAAAAAGCAAGATATTATTTGACAGTAATTTGCAATCCGCGCATAATATCAATGGCTTTTTGATGCAGGTCATTATCACTGGAGGCTGTGAGAGAACTGTCAATAATTATTTCTGCTTCGGGGCAGGCTGCTTTTGCGATAATGGCGTTTGAAAGAACGCATATGTTGCTGACAAGTCCGCAAAGCTCTATGGAATCATAGCTGTTCTTTTCAAGATATTTTCCAAGTTCAAGAGAAGGGAATGTATTTTTTTCAAAATATTTTCTGTCCCTGAGCAGAAAGCGGATATTTCCGTAAAGCTCGTGTCCGTTACTGCCTTTTATACAATGGGGGACAGGTAATTTTCTTCCTTCCTGGGTTTGGGAGTAATTTTCATAATGAGTGTCAAGCGTGTATATAATTTCATCATTTTTATATTCGTTTATTTTTGCAGAGATACCGTTTTCAAGCATTAATGCTTTAGGGAATCCCAGTGAGCCTGTCACAAAATCATTTTGGAAATCTATTATTATAAGCAATTTTTTCATGTATATGCCTCTTTCTATAAATTTTGATAAAATAATCCGTGACGTGTGCAGTACCAAACTAAAATACCGTGTTTTGCGCTTGGTATTCTTGCCTGTAAATTCCATTCAGGATACTGTTTAATAATTTGCAGCTGTGAACCTGTAGAAAAAGCGACAAATGAAATGTAATGCTCTTTTTCCATAGAGTGACTGCTCGTAATATACAATTCATTATCAATTGTTTCAATATGAAGGTTATTATCATTGTTAGCCTTTTGAGCCGACTGTGCGGTTAGCTTTTTGTCACAGCAGGATACTGATGCGTCACCTGTGCTTGTTATAATATTTCCGCATGTTTTACATATATAATATTTAATTTTTTGCATATTTATGACCATTCCTTTCCGCTGCGCTACAAGGCACAAAAGGGAATTAAACCCAAGAGCTTGTTCGCAGCAATTCAATTTTTGTGTTAAAATGATACTTGAAGATGCAGGCATACTACACAGCACGTGGAGGTGAGTGGGAACAGCCATTTTGACTGACCGCAT
>CAJUFV010000251.1 GCA_910585795.1 uncultured Clostridia bacterium
CGCAATCATATGTTCTGTTCCCGCCGCTACCTGTGGTGTTGCTACATACTTTTTCTTATCTGTACTTGCAGGCTTTACACTTATCCTGATTATCGCTGATACTCCCGATGTTTTATCTCTTACTACTATAGGGGTTGTTCCATATATTCCCTTCTTTGGACGGATTACCGCATAATTTGTATATTCTATATTATTCAGCGTTAAATTTGTACTATACTCCAGTATACGCTCATCTATAATATTGTACTCTAAATTTGACGAAGCTACATTGCTGATACCAGGCAGAAGCTTAAAGTTTCTGTTTACCTGTATTTTTCCATCTCCGGTATCAAGAATGAATTCTTCATCCTCTCCTATTGTTATGTTGGTAATTATTTCCAATGGATTGCTATACTTTTCCACTGTTAGTTCTGTCTTTTGATTTCTTACCTGGCCATAGCGCAGCTTCATAGAATCAGAACCACCTCTGCCTACCTGCATAGGTGTAATACTATACTGTATATTTCCACTCGCAGTAGTAATTATATAGCTTCCAATACCCAGCTGACCGACATTGTTATAGCCCCAGGTCCAGACTGTTCCATCTTCCTTCACCGCTCCGGCAAATACGCCATATTCTGATACTGATAGCTGTGTTATATCACTCAGCTTCTCTACTTCATCCCATGTAGTTGTCGATGTACCATGTTCTTTTCCTGTTCCTAATACTCCATAACTATTATATCCTCGACTATATACCTTTCCTTCTTTTGTAAGGATAGATATATGATGAGTGTTATACTCTTTGCCTCCTATTTCCGCTTGTACAGCCTTATCCTTATCCCCTGTCGGCGCATATATCTTTTCAGGTGTTCTTTTTCCCGCTCCCGGAGCACTATCAATTCCAGGACCTGGATTTATTGCCAATATATTAGATGAGTAGCCCCACATATATATTTCGCCGTTTTCTGTTACCGCTAAAACTGAACCTATACCACAAGCACCATAAGGATACATTGTCGCACTTATATCTACTACATTTTCAAGATAGCCGCTCTTACTTTCTTCCTGCTGTCCTGCCTTTACCTGATATGGTACTGAATGAGCGGTATCCATCGTTAATCCAGCTCCCAACATATAATATCCATTTGAGCCCCATGACCAGACTGTTCCGTTTGATTTCAGCGCAAAGGTTGTATATGTACTTGATTCTACATATACTATATCTCCTAAATACGCGCTTCCCGATGCTCCTCCAAGCACTCTCTGCGGTGTGGATTTATCTTCTTTATTATTTATTCCAAGCTGTCCATAGATATTATGTCCCCATGACCATACACTTCCGTCCTTCTTTATTGCAAACATACTGTAACGGCCTGCTTCTATAAATACTACATCTGTAATTCCCTGTACCTTTTCAGGCAATAACTGGTCTGCTGTTGAGCCGTTTCCTAGCTTTCCATAGGTTCCGTCTCCCCATGTCCAGATATTTCCATCCTTATCCAGCGCCGCGCTGTAATTCTCTCCTGCCGCTATTTGCTTAATTCCTGTAAGATAAGTATCTGTTCCTGTCATTACCTGTATCGGACTTGCTGTTTTTTCAAGTGTACTGTTTCCAAGCTGGCCGGTAATTACATCTTTATTACTTCTTCTTGTTGTATTACCTCCCCATGCCCACACTGTTCCATCAGCTTTCAACGCAAGCATATGTGCTGTTCCTGCTGCTACCATTGGCATTGCTGTAAAAGGTACTTTTGCTGTACTTGCAGGTTTTACATTTACACGAATCATACCTTTGTATGTATATGAAAGACCACCAATGGCACTGCTTGTAAGGGAAAGAATTATCTCTGTTGTCGCATATTTTCCATTTGAATTTGCTGTTACAGTATTACCGTTTATCGAAGCAACATCCGTATTAATTGATTTCAGAGAAACACCGGAAATAGAAACAGGTATTTCCTTATCATACATATTATTAACAACTATAGATGCTGTATCAGCAGTAAATGATTCTCCTTCTTCCAATGTTATATTTGTAACAATATTACTGCCGCCGCCTTCTGTTTTACCATCAGAATAAGTTCCGCTTTTCACACGCAATAATTTAGAGTTAAAAGTTATTGGAATCGCTATCAGTTCATTTGCTCCTGAATAACCAAGTCCAAGCTCACCATAACCATTATAGCCCCAAGCCCAAGCAGTTCCATCTTTTCTGATTGCAAAGCTATAATGTCCTGCTCTGGAAAGACCAATATAGATTACATGGTCCAAATCAGAATCATTTCTATTTTCTGTTGCATAATCAGTATTCATTTGAACCTGCTGCCATTCAGTTGTTGCTCTTGTACTGGTTGTATTATTACCAAGCTGTCCATAACCATTATAGCCTCTGCTCCAGACTGTTCCGTCCTTTTTAAGAATTAATACATGATATGTTCCAGCCGCAACCTGCTGTACATTATCTGCAAGTAATAATGGAGTAAGATTTGCTGCGGCAGTATTACCTAACTGTCCATATCCACTATAACCCCATCCATATAAATTACCATTTCTGTCAACCGCATAGCTGGTATAATCTGAAGCTTCTACCTGTACAATATTAGACAAATAACTAGCAGCAGAGCTCTGTTCGCCCTTTAGAACTCTTACAGCATTATATGATGAAGTTGCTGTGTCAGCATTATTACCTAACTGACCATAAGATATAGTTGTATTAGCATTTGTATGGTCTTGCTGCCATGACCATACATTACCATTATTATCGAGTGCCAAGCTATGTGCAAGACCAACAGACAATTGCTTTATATTTGTTAAAGGCTGTGTTTTAGCTGTATCTTTATAGACCTGAACCTTATTTTTTACAGCAGAATGAGTAGCCAATTGGAAGTTTGAAGCGTCCAAAGTATATACATATACTTCTCCCTTTGTATCTACAGCTTCAAAATAGAAAAAACCACCTGTGTCCCGAGCCTCTGCTGCAATATACTTAATATTTTCTATACCGGCTATTTGAACAGCATCACTCTGACCTGTCAATCCGTAAACCGTTCCATTTGACTTTAATGCTAGAGCAGGATACGCTTGGCCTATACTTGATGCTATCTGCACAATATTAGTAAGATTTCCTCCTGCACTATTTTTAATTATCTGAGGTTGAACATTTGATGATCGACTATTATTTTTTATCCAGCTGCCCCAGGACCAAACTGTTCCGTCTTCTTTTAATGCATATGAACATTCAACACCAGATACAACCATAGGTGTGGTTGTCGATACAGCCGCCAGGGAAATGTTCTCGTCCGCTGCTGCCGCATCCTGTTCTGGCTGAACGTCAGAAACATCAATTGTTTCATCCGCGTTTTCAGAATCAACTTCTGTTTCAGAAGCAGATGTATTCTGTGTAATTGTTACAGGCACTGTATTTACACTGTTTTTATTTGAAGATACATAGCTGCTGCCTGATGACGCTTTTATATTTGTATTTATAGAAGCAAGCTCAATCGTCTGTTCTTCTACAGTCTTAGGCTGAGCTGTCTGAACCTTTACCTCAGTAACTTCCACATCAGCTGTCTTTGCTATGTATTCTTTAATTTCTTCCTCACTATATGTCGTGAATGAATCAACAACTGTACCAACAGTCGGTTCTTCCGTTGTTGTGTATTCATTTACAGATGTATCAATATTTACTTCACCATCATCTGTCTTTGTTTCAGTCTTAACTGTTTCACGAACTGTATAATTTGTTCCTACAACCTCTTCAGTTGTTTCTTCTTTTTCAATCAACTCAGTTGTCGGAACTGTAACTGTCTCTGTTTTCGTTTCGGTTATTGTTTCTCCTGTTTCTTCATCATAAGCTGAATCAACTACTGTTTCAAGTCTCATTTCCTTAGTTGACGGAACTTCTTCATAAACTGTTTTTGTAACAGTTTCAACTATTGGTTCCTCGCTTACGATTTCTGTTGTAGTTGTCTTTGTAGTTGTTGTTGCTTTTTGTTTTTTTGTTACTACTTCTTCTGTAATTTCTTTCTGAACTGTCTTTGTTTCTGTTACAACAGTTTCTTCTGTTTCAGAAGTTTTATCTGCTTCGGTTACAGCTGTATCATCGACCTTGTTTTCTACAGTTGTGTCAGCTTTTATCTCACCTTCTGTTTTATCTTTATCTGTATCAGTTTGTGAAACTTTTGACTGAGTTTCTTCCTTATTATATATAGCATCATTTTTCTTATCTGTTTCAGATTTGTCCTCATCGACCTTGTCAGACTTATCTTCATCAGCGGTTTTTTCTATATTGTCTGATTCTTTATTATCAATATCATTTTCAAATTTGCCGTTATTATTTTCATCTACAGATGTACTGTCTGAATTTTCCTGTGTCTGATTTTCTTCAAACAAAGCAGAATCTCTTCATCAGACATTTTGCTGTAATCCGGCCCTGACGAATTCGCATCACCAAAAGATGACAGGTCATATATAGAATTATCCTGTGTAAGACCTGTAGCATACATCTCTTCAACAAATTTTCTTACCTCTTCAGATTCAAATTCTGTTTTTGAACCTGCAGCTATTTCTTCTGTTTGCTCACCTTCTGCCGGAGCTGTTCCGTTTGAAAGATAAATTGTACCAGTAATCTTTTCATACGGATTTGACTTAAGCATTGCATAAAACGGAGTTCTTTCAATACCTTCTACTGTCTCTCCATCCCATTTAATATCGACCGTACTCTTGTCACCCTCTACTCTCGGCTCTGAAATAGAAACATATTTAGGGTCGCCTACTTCCCACGCGATATCATTACCATTGCCATTTGCCGCGGTCGCGGTAAATGTTTTGCTTGCACCAAAATATTCAAACAAAGAGAATGACTGGTCAAACCAAAGCTGGTCGCTGTCGTTTTCCGTTGAAAACGGCTCAAGCATCTTTGAAGTATCCAATGAATTATTATATGAATTTGATGACGATGATGAGGAAGTGTTTCGTGCAACAGAAGAAGGCGAAGTTTTAGCTTCACCCTGGGAGTTCTCTCCTGCACCACTATCAGACGCAGCACCTGCTTCATTTTCAGCAGTTTCTGCGTCTTCTTTTTTATTGTCCTCATCACCGGCAGCAACAGTGTCCTTTGACTCTGCGCTGCCTGAATCATCCTTGACAAAGCCCTCTTTTGTACCATCTATAATGGCCTGACCTGCCCCGGATATTTCCGCAAAAGTAGGTATCTGTACTGATGTACCTACCATTGATGCCATTACCAGCACCGATAAAAATTTCGTCATCATCTTGTTGAACTTCATAAACATATTCTCCCCTTATATCTTTGAAGTATTTTATTACAATATTATTGAGTAATATATATAAATTTTTTGACAGTTCTGCCTTTTCTGGTTTTAGACATACTTCTGCCATTTTCTATATTATACCTCGTATAACTGATTAAGTCAAGGGTTTTTAACTATTTTTTTGAGTATTTCCCTTATTTTCGGGCTTTTCCGCCGTTTTTTAAAATTTTAGTAAATCAATCGTATATTTCTGGAAATAATCATGTAAATATTGTCA
>CAJUFV010000252.1 GCA_910585795.1 uncultured Clostridia bacterium
TTGTTCACATCCTATAAGAAAAGTAAATTTAAAATTTGTGTAGCAGCAAATACAACATATTATATTTTTTTGCGCGCTGTGTGCGGTAATTTGTATTGCGGGCGCACTTTTTTATTGCTTGGAAAATATATTAATAATAAAAAGTATTTTAACTTACGCGCGTATTTTTTATTGATAAAAACGTATACTCTTTTTCACGTACGTTCATTATGGATAGTGAAATCACTTGTGTCGCGTCAATACAGAGTATAGCGTTTTTTATGCGGTCATACACAATACTTTGTATCAATGCCGCATTTTTTATTATTCGAAAAATATATAAACAAAGGAGGATAAAAAACATAGCTTCGTATTGTCAAACTTACAATTAACTAAAAATCAGTAATATAAAAACAGGCTGTCACTTTGGTGACAGCCTGTTTTTACCATCAATTTTACTGAATAAGATTATACAGTCTTACAATAGTGGCAACTGCCTGTTCAACTGTATAAGCGTCATGAGGAGCAAATTCTGTTTCTGTAATACCGGTCATGATACCATATTCATTTGCCCATGTAACAAAAAATCTTGCCCACTCAGATATATTCTGCGTATCAGAATAGTTAAGGTGTGTTTCTGTTCCTATCCACATATACATCTCCGCCGTCTTGCACAGAAGCGCGGCAGCTTCCTCACGGCTTATAGTACCGTGTGGGTCAAAATGTGACTCATCTCTGCCGTTTACTATACCAAGCGCAAAAAGTATATTAACAGAATCATCAACTCCGTTACAGTCCTCAAAATAATTTTTAAGATACGGCTGACCTCTGTCAATCATATACAAATCCAACGACGCATAATTTTCTTTTACCGCAATCATATTCGCAAGAAGAATACAAAACTGCTCGCGTGAAATATGTTCCGAATATATATTGGTAAATTCATATGGAAGTAAACTTTTTGCGGCTGCCTCTTTTACAAATGACTGCGCCCATAATGCGGATGGAAGCTTAAGAAAATCCTTTCCTCTGTCTATATTAAGCACTTCGCCGTTTAATTTTTCAGTTGAATCCTTATACATACTGTCTAAATACAACAACTTTTCCGTGTCGGCCTTATCAAGCATATAACATATGTAATTACTGCTGCCATACATGCCTATTTGTATACCGGAATTCAAATAATAGCTTTTCTGGCCATCAGCTGTAAATACATTCACAGCGATTCCCCGGAACGGAGTTGGATTTACTGTACGGTAAACCGTCATATTTTGTGCTGTCGTATAAAAATTATTTATTTCATCCTTTGTAAGCTCTATATGCTTTTCATCCGCAAGGTCAGAAACTGTAACGCGCGTTATCTCTTCCGCATTAAAAATACCAAACGCATCTGCCAATGTCATATCTTTCGGAAGATTAACCACATTATACGCAGACACGGTTATTGCCGTCAGCATAACCAGCGTCATAGCAATAAATATTTTTGTTAATTGTTTAATAATAATCACCTCTGTTTTTACTGTCTAGAAAACACAGTATTTGCTCATATAGTCCTCCATTTTAGGAAGAATTTTACCATACGAACCATCCTGTTTTAAATATTCATATATGTCCTGAACGGTAATTATAGCATGAACGTTTATACCAAAATCCTCCATAACCTCCATTATAGTTGTTTTTTCCGGATTCTGACCCACCTCACAGCGATTTACAGAAATAAACATATCCTTTACTTGAACCTTTGCGGCGCCTGTAAGTATAGGCATTGTTTCACGCACTGCCGTTCCCGCTGTTATAACGTCCTCAATAATAATTACTCTGTCGCCGTCCTGCGGCTTATAGCCTACAAGCGAACCGCCTTCTCCATGGTCTTTTTCCTCTTTGCGATTGAAAAAGTATGGCTTGTCTATCTGATATTTATTATAAAGCGCCGCGGCTGCCGAAGCGGCAAGAGGAATACCCTTATATGCCGGTCCAAACATACAATCAAATTCATCTCCGCAGCTTTCTTTAATAAGCGACGCATAAAATTTCCCAAGCAACGCAATCTGTCTGCCTGTTTTAAAATTACCGGTATTTACAAAATACGGCGTATTTCTTCCGCTTTTAGTAACAAAGTCACCAAATCGCAGAACATCTGAATCCATCATAAATTCAATAAATTCCTTTTTCTTCTCTGTAAGCATTTTTTTCTCCTTTCATATATCAGTCTTTAAAATACAGACTGCGTAATTTTTTCAGAAGCTTTTTTTCTATTCTCGAAATCTGCATCTGTGATATTCCAAAAATTTCCGCTATTTCCGCTTGACTTTTTTCTTCATAATAACGGTATTTTATAAAACGGCTTTCTTCTTCAGTAAGGTTATTCATACAGTAATTAATAAAATCACTGTCTTCTATCATCAGATAATGCCTGTCCTCTGTGCCTACCACATTTGACAGTGACATTTCACCATCCGCCAAAGCCTCGTATTCAAGAGATTTTATAAAAGACACATCTCCCTTTTCATACATAGTATTGAGCGTCTTTTCAGGTATTCCCATTATACGGGCAATTTCCTCATTTGAAATTCCGTTTGAAATGCGCTTTATTTTTTCCGCTCTGTAAAATATTTCATATAGCCGTCTTGGTATACGCACAAAACTGCCCTTATCCCTGAAATATTTACGTATTTCACCCATAACTGTCGGTGTAGCGTAAGTGGCGAATCTAACCCCTCTTGCGGGGTCAAACCGTTCTACCGCATACATAATTCCTATACATGCCACCTGGTATATATCATCATACTCAACACCTCGGTTAATAAACTTTCTGGAAAGTATTTCCGCTATATATATGTAAGAAGCCACAATTTCATCGCGAAGCTGAGTATCTCTTGTTTCCCTGTAACGGAAAAACATTTCATATTCACTTTCTGCTGTTTCGGGTTTGACTACTGCCACAATAACCCTCCTTTATCCGCATAAATTCTAAGATGCCGGAGACTCTCACCAATATCCTCAGCAGGAACAATCTTGTCTGTGAAAACACATTCAAAACCTAACAGCTTAATTCAACTGAGCATCTTAATTTAGTTATTTTACAAGTTCTTTCGCAATATTCAAAGCATCATTATGAGACTGCATACTTTCTTCATTTTTATTATTATTATAACGTATAAGTAAGTACAAATCATCACAATATATTCCATTATCCTTCAAAAGCGAGCTATCCCTTAGATTTACCGCGTACGCTGTTCCGTCTGCGGCAGTAAGCACCTCCGCCTCTGTATCAGGAGCGTAAACACTAACATTCTCAAAGGTATCACTTACAGAATCTCTGTTTATATAAAGCTTTGCTTCAATTTCATCCATAAGATATACATAAGTATAGTCATCTGTAAAAGTAAAATCCAGCTTTGTCTGCATAGCGTAGTCATATTCTTCAGAACCCGCTCCGTCTGAAAACATAAGAGTCTGAAAGAATACAGACCTTTCACCGTTATTATCAATATCAGTCACATATTCAGAAAAAACATCTTCTATGCGTTCAGTCTCCTCTTCGGAATAGTGCATATGTCCGGCATAAACGACATTCATATCATATTTCTCTCTGGACGCGCACTGTACAATCGTGACAGCAGCAATAACCAAGGCAGCAGCCGTTACAATAACATGCCATTTATAATAGTACCAAAAATACTCCCACCATTTTTTTGTAAATTTCGGCGGTATTTCTCCGTATTTCTCTGCCATATTATTTCCTCCTGTCATTACTGAGGTTTGTTTGGTTAATTACTTTTTTCTAAAAATAACCCATTTTATTATATTTACAGTATAACACAAACAGACACTTTTTTCAATATAAATATTAAATTGTATCACACAAAAAACAGATACGCAAAAAAGACTGTATAAAACAGTCCTTTTACATGACAGCAAATACTATTCCCGCAATAATTACCGCCGCACAAATCAGTTTATAGATAATCTGCTTTTCCTTAAAGACAATTCTGCCTCCTATTATTGTAATCAGAACAGAGCACTGTTTTATAAGTGTCATTGCGACAACAGTACTGTCCTGCTTACCGCACGCAACAAACAGCGCTTTATCACCAATTACAAATAATACACTCAATATTAATATCCAGTAGTTTTTAAATAACGTGCGCCACTGTATTTTAGAACGCGTCACAAGCAGATAAGCAAGATACAGTACTACAAGAAAAAACATATACCAGAATTGCAGCTGACCGCTGTTCATATGCCGCATAAGCATTTTATCAAGAAGCTCTGAAACAGCATTTCCAAGACACGAAATAAGTACAAGTATTATATAAATGGGCTTTGTCTTATCTGAGGAATCATTTTTTCCAAAATTAACAAAAAGCAATCCGGCAAGCACCATCAGCATGCCCGCAATTTTGTGCCCCGTCATAACCTCGCCCAGCATGCATACGCCCAGCACCGCAGCAAAAATAACACGCGACATATCCATGATTCCGTAAAAGCCTATGGGTAGTTTTTTTATAGCCCTAAAACTGCATATCCAAGCTATAAATATTATCAAGGATTTTATCATAATAAAACCGATATAATGATAATCAATCGCTAACGCATTTTTTATTTCCGGAGTCACAAATACAAAGCTGATAAGTGTATAGAAAAACAAAACCTCCATCGCGGTATTTTTTTCCAAAGCTTTTTTCTTTATAACATCTCTGATTCCTTTAAGAACACCGTAAAGACAAACTAAAGCAATCCACATTATTTTTTTGTCTCCATAATATTCATATAGTTTAGTCCTCCCACGGTCTTATTCTGTAGGTTACGCCAATAGAATCACATATATCGGCACATTTCTCTTCCTCTTCCGGAGTAAGAGTTGTAGAAACCGTTGACAAAATCACTTCTTTTACATAATGCTTGACATTTCCGGCAAATTTCAGCATCGCGTCAAATGACTCTATACCAAATTTATTGCGAGTAAGCTCAAGATAACGTTCTTTATTAGGAGTGTTCAGACTTATAGACACTATATCAATAAGACCCTCAAACATCGGCGCTGTATTTTTTTCATGAATAAGGTCCGCAAGACCATTGGTATTTATACGTATAGTCTTATTATCATACGTATCCTTTATAAAACGACATACTTTAAGCACATCATCAAGACGTTCTGTAGGCTCACCGAAACCGCAGAATACAATTTCTTTATATCTGCTTATATCAAATTTTGAAAATTCGTCTATAACCTCGTCAACAGAAGGTTCCCTGTCAAGCCACAGACTGCCGGAATTATTCATTTCGTCACGTGTCTGGCGCAGACAAAAGGTGCAGGCGCACGGACATTTGTTTGTCATATTTACATATAAATTATCATGTACCTCGTATAATATAACCATTTCTGTTCCTTTCTTTAACTTACTTTACATCTACTTTTTCTCCCGCGAGAATTTTATTCATTGTTCTCGCGGCGCACATTTTACCGCACATTGAGCAGGTATGCTTTTCCTCCGGCGGAAGCTCGTTGTAATATCTTTTCGGTTTTTCAGGCTCTATCGCGTACTTAAACATTTCCTCCCAGCATACACGCCTTCTGGCATCACTCATTTTATCATCAATTTCGCGCGCTCCTTTTATCCCCTTTGCCATATCTCCGGCATGCGCGGCAATCTTTGAAGCTACAATCCCCTCCTTAACATCATCCGCGTCAGGAAGACGCAAATGCTCGGCAGGCGTCACATAACATAGAAAATCTGCTCCATTAGCGGCCGCGACAGCGCCGCCTATCGCGGAGGTGATATGGTCATATCCCGGAGCAATGTCCGTCACAAGCGGTCCCAATACATAAAACGGAGCGTTGTGGCAAAGACGTTTTTCCAGCTTCATATTTGCGGCAATTTCGTCAATCGTCATGTGTCCCGGGCCTTCAATCATAACCTGAACATTCTTTTCCCAAGCTCGTTTAGTAAGTATTCCCAGCTCTATAAGCTCTGTTATCTGAGAAGCGTCAGTTGAATCATGAGTCGAACCAGGACGGCAGGCGTCACCCAGACTTATTGTTACATCATATTTTTCAAGAATATCAAGTACTCTGTCATAATATTCATAGAAAGGATTTTCATTGCCCGTCATTTCCATCCACGCGTATATAAGCGAACCGCCTCGGGAAACGATATTTGTAAGACGCCCTCCTGACGCCTTAAAAATTTCAGCTGTTCTGCGGTTTATACCGGCATGAATTGTCATAAAATCCACACCCTCTTTAGCATGCGCCTCAATAACCTCAAGAAATTCCTCCGCGTTTATATCCGCAAGCTCCTTATCCAAATATCCTACCGCGTCATACATAGGTACTGTTCCTATCATCGCCGGACACTCATTAATAAGTCTCTGACGAAATTCATGCGTTTTTCCGTAACAGCTTAAATCCATTATAGCCTCAGCTTTCATATCAATAGCCATACGTACTTTTTCCCATTCAATACTGTAATCAGTACAATCCTTTGATATACCAAGATTTACGTTAATTTTCGTTTTCATACCCTCGCCTACCGCTTCAGGACTTAATGCGGTATGATTTTTATTTGCGGGAATAACAACACATCCCTGAGCAATTTTTTCACGAAGCAGTTCGGCGTCTATATTTTCTTTCGCGCATACAAGCTCCATTTCAGGAGTAATAATACCTTTTTTTGCGGCATCCATTTGGGTAGTGTAACTCATTTATTTTTCCTCATTTCTTAATATTATTCAAGCTGTAAAAAATTCCCATATACGAAAAAAAGCTCACAAAAAGAGAGCATAAAAATTCGTTCATTTTCCGCTGCGGCATTATCCGTATGCAGTCAATGGGTCGAAGCCGCTCATTTTCATTGTCAGACTTCCTCTCAGCAATAAGCTCCCCTTTATTATTGGAAACATTATATAATAAATTATTATATATGTCAAGCTTATAGGCAGAAACAATCCTACACGATAGCTTTGTATAATTACAGCAAACTGTCAATTCATTATTTGTCTATATACCATAAAAATGGATAAATTAACATTCAAAAATCAACCTATTAATATCATATCATGCTATTTAATTATTAGTTAATTTTTACTCATCAAAAATCTCGCATATAATCTCTTCCAGCACACTGTTTTTTGACATCTTATAGTTCATAAGATATTTCAGATATCTAAACCCCTTGCGTAATTGATTTGTTGCCACTCTCCAACAATTTCCATCTGTAATTAACGCGAAATCAATATTATCTTTTTTTAAATCACTCTGTCTATTTATATATGAATCTATTATTTCTTCTGGCTTAGACCCTCCGCCATTAAAAAAGTTTACTTCAATATTCATACATTTATTGTTTTTAAGCAAAATAAAATCAGCTTTTCTATTAGCAATATCATCGTTAATGTTAAATCCATATTTTTCAAGTATTTTAAATTTTTTTTGAGTAATTAATTTAACATCAAATCTATCGCAAATTTGCCTTATCATTGGTTCACAAGCCAACTCAAACGCCTTGCCTCCTCTATTCTTTCTTCCATTGGAATCTAATCCTACCAATACTCCTACCACATAATCAAGAACACTTTTTTCAATTATATTTTGAAATAAATTTTTCAGTCCCATGTGCTTGAAAAAATCCAAATATCGGTACCTTTGCTCAATCGTAAGACCATTCATATCAGAAGTATACTTAAAACTAAATTCTTGTACATCCTCACTGTCTATTTCACTACCAATAACTTTCAAATCTGTTTTACCTGAAATCATTTTATCTCTTTCTGCTTTTGCTAACGCAAATAAAAACGGAAAAGTTTTAATAACTGTAGGTACTTTTTGAAGCAAATTCAAAAACATATTATCAAAATTTTCATGACAGTTAATCAAAGCATCCATCGAATGAAACTCTATAATATAGTCATCCAATCCAGCAATATTGTCCCAATCAATATAAAAATTAAATCCTCTATTCGTTTCAAGTAAATTTTCTTCAAAAATTTCTATTAGTTCATCTGTAGTTTTATTAATATAATTCATTAAAAATTTCTCCTTAGTATTAGAAATTAAAA
>CAJUFV010000253.1 GCA_910585795.1 uncultured Clostridia bacterium
TATAGCCGGACCGATGGCCAGCTTTGTATCAGGATAAAGTCTTTTTACAGCCTGCGCAAGAACATGAGAGGCTGAATGTCTTAGGGTTTGTAATTCATTCATTTCCATTGTTATTTCAATCCTTTCTTAGATATAAAACTAAAACACCCCTAAAGTATGGATTAATCCATACTTTAGGGGTGCAAATTTGCACGGTTCCACCCTAATTACAATACACTGCAGTATTGTCACTCGGTTTGACCTTGTTTCGTAAGGTATACGGTATACTTAGTAAGAAATCTGTTCAGTATACAGCTCAGAAGTGGTATTCACAATCAGTCCGCCAAAGAATGCTTACAGCCTATGACATTCTCTCTCTTGTGGTTTTTACTGACTACTACTGTCTTCATCATTGCCTTTATAGTATTTTAACATCATTTAATTACTTTGTCAAGCGTTTTTTTTATAATCTTCTCTTTTAACAACAAAAACTGTAAAAATTTTATTTTGTAGCTAGCTTAACATCTTTTTTAAATACTGTCCTGTATAAGAATTATCCACAGAAGCGATTTTTTCAGGCGTACCGGCTGCAATAACCGTACCGCCGTTATCTCCGCCTTCAGGGCCCATATCTATTATATAATCAGCTGTTTTTATAACATCAAGATTATGTTCAATAACGACAACTGTGTTTCCTCCCTCTACCAGCTTGTCCAATACATATGTCAGCTTATGCACATCGGCTGTATGCAGTCCTGTTGTTGGTTCATCTAGAACATATATAGTTTTGCCTGTACTTTTTCGTGAAAGCTCTGTTGCAAGCTTTACACGCTGCGCTTCACCGCCGGACAAGGTTGTTGAGCTTTGTCCAAGCTTAATATATCCAAGACCTACCTCCTGAAGTGTCTCAAGCTTTCTTTTTATTTTCGGAAGATTGGTAAAAAATTCAACAGCCTCATCAATGGTCATATCCAAAACCTCATAGATGTTCTTTCCTTTATATTTTACTTCCAGAGTCTCACGATTATAACGCTTGCCCTTACATACCTCACATGGCACAAAAACATCCGCAAGAAAATGCATTTCTATTTTCTTTATACCATCGCCGCTACAAGCCTCACATCGTCCTCCTTTTACATTAAAGCTGAAACGTCCTGACTTATACCCGCGCATTTTCGCTTCATTTGTTGACGCAAAGACCTCGCGAATATCATTAAATACATTTGTATATGTCGCCGGATTAGAACGTGGAGTGCGTCCTATAGGTGACTGGTCTATCGCAATAATTTTATCGAGCTGTTCTATACCTTTTATTTCCTTATGCTCGCCTGCATGTGTTCTTGAGCGATTAAGGACATGTGATAATTTTTTATAGAGAATCTCATTAATGAGTGATGATTTGCCGGAGCCGGATACGCCTGTTACACATGTCATAACTCCTATAGGAATTTTTACATTAATATTTTTTAAATTATTCTCTTTTGCGCCCTTAATTTCAATCCATCCTGTCGGTTTACGACGTGAAGACGGTACATCTATTTTCATTTCACCGCTCAAATATTTACCCGTAATTGAATTTGGTGATTCTATAAGGTCTTTAACAGTCCCTTCTCCGACAAGCTTTCCTCCATGAACTCCAGCACCCGGACCTATATCAACTATATGGTCTGCCGCATACATAGTATCTGTGTCATGCTCTACAACAATAACCGTATTTCCTATATCACGCAGATGCTTTAGTGTCCCTATCAGTCTGTCATTATCCCTCTGATGCAGTCCTATACTCGGCTCATCTAAAATATACAATACACCCATGAGTCCTGAACCAATCTGAGTTGCAAGACGTATTCTCTGCGCCTCACCGCCGGACAGCGTACCGGCGCTTCGCGCAAGCGTCAAATAATCCAGACCAACATCAAGAAGAAATTTTAACCTCGCTTTTATTTCTTTTATAATCTGAGAGCCTATAACCTGTTCCCTATCCGACAATCTGAGATTTTCTATAAATTCCATTTCCCGCTTTATCGGCATACTTGTAAATTCAAAAATATTCTTACCATTGACAGTTACAGCAAGCACTTCATTGCTCAATCTTGCGCCGTGACATTTTGGACATGTAACATCATTTATATATTTTTCAATATCGCTTTTTACATAATCAAATGTATTTGAATGATAACGTCTTTCAAGATTCGTAATAATTCCTTCAAAAGGCGCTGTAAACGCACCGCTCCCATATTTGCGCTCATAATTCATTTGGATTTTTTCATTATCTGTACCATATAGAATAATATTTTTTATATTCTCCGGTAAATCCTTATACGGTGTGTTTACATCAAAGTCATAATGCTCCGCTAAAGACGTGAAATACATATGCGCCATCGAATCCTTCTTTTGAGCGCTTGCCCATCCGGTAGCCGTAATTGCGCCATCAATTAGACTGAGATTTTCGTCACCTATAATTAAATCGGGGTCTATTTTCTGTAAAATACCTAGTCCGTCACAATGAGGACATGCGCCATATGGATTATTGAAAGAAAATAATCGCGGACTTAATTCTCGCAAACTAATTCCACAGTCATCACACGCAAAATTCTGGCTGAAGGACATTGTATCTCCGTCCATTATCTCAACAAGCACCACATCGCCTGTTAGTTCAAGAGCTGTTTCAAGTGAATCAGTGAGTCGCTGTGTGATATTATCACGAATTATAAGTCTGTCAATAATAATTTCTATATTATGCTTTTGTGTCTTTTTGAGCTCAATATCTTCAATCAGGTCATACTGAATATCATCGGCTTTTACACGGACATATCCGCTTTTTCTGGCGTTTTCAAACACTTTTTTGTGCTCGCCCTTTTTCCCACGGACAACTGGCGCTAAAATCTGAATTTTAGTACCTTCACTAAGCTCCATAACCTTATCAACTATCTGGTCAATACTCTGACGCTGTACCTCTCTGCCGCATTTTGGACAGTGAGGAATACCTATTCTTGCGTATAGTAATCTGAGATAATCATATATTTCAGTGACAGTTCCAACCGTTGAACGTGGATTTTTTGATGTTGTTTTCTGGTCAATACTTATTGCCGGAGAAAGTCCGTCTATATAATCAACATCCGGTTTTTCCATCTGACCAAGAAACATTCTTGCATATGATGAAAGTGATTCAACATATCGCCTCTGTCCTTCGGCATATATAGTGTCAAACGCAAGAGAGGATTTACCGGAACCTGATAAACCTGTAAGCACTACAAGTTTTTCGCGCGGAATACGCACATCTATATTTTTTAGATTATGCTCTCTTGCTCCTTTAATTATTATGTCTTTTTCCATTATAAACTACCCCTATTGTAAATAATATGTACCTGATTCCTTGTATCGTTCAAGGACATTATTTCGCTTATCCATGGCTATTTTAAAGTCCTCAAATATAGATTGCGCAAAAATGGTTTCA
>CAJUFV010000254.1 GCA_910585795.1 uncultured Clostridia bacterium
GGTTTAGGCGATGTTGCGGGCTCGCTTCCCGCCACCCTGCGGGAAAAAGGGGTTGACGCGAGAGTGATACTGCCGCTGTATAACTGTATACCGCAGGAATACAAGGATAAAATGAAATATATAGACCATATATATATTGATATGGCGTGGAGAAAACAGTATGCAGGTGTATTTGAGCTGGAGCATAACGGCTGTATTTTCTATTTTATTGATAATAAATTTTACTTTAATGGTGACAAACCGTATGATTTTATTCACCTTGACTGTGAAAAGTTTATCTTTTTCTCTAAGGCCGTATTGTCGCTGCTGCCTACTTTAAACTTCAGACCGGATGTGATTAATTGTAATGACTGGCAGACCGGCCCTGTTCCAGTATTTCTGGATACCTTTCAGGATAATCCGTTTTTCCGGGGTATAAAAACGGTTATGACAATTCATAATCTCAAATTCCAGGGAAGATGGGATTTTAAGAAGATTAAGGACGCCATGGGTATAAGCGATTATTATTTTACTCCGGATAAACTGGAATATTATAAGGATGCTAATCTTCTAAAGGGCGGTATGGTTTACGCAAATAAGATTTCAACTGTAAGCTCAACATATGCTGGTGAAATTACATCTGAAGAATATGGAGAGGGACTGCATAACCTTCTGCGCGCGAGACAAAATGACCTTGTCGGTATTGTAAACGGTATTTCATATACAGACTGGAATCCTCAAACGGATAATATAATTTATCAAAAATATACTGCGAAAACTGTTCACAAGAAAAAAATTGAAAACAAGACGAGACTTCAGCAAGAGCTGGGTCTGCCTGTAGACCCTGATAAAATGATGATTGGAATTGTTTCGCGTCTTACTGACCAGAAGGGACTGGATCTTGTGGCATATAAGATGGAAGAGCTTTGCGCGGGCGGTTTGCAGGTTGTTGTGCTTGGAACTGGAGATGAAAAATACGAGAATTTGTTCAGACATTACGCATGGAAATATCCTGACCGGTTTTCGGCTCAGATTTATTTCTCAAATGAGATGTCTCATAAAATTTACGCCGCGTGTGACGCGTTCTTAATGCCATCGCGTTTTGAGCCTTGCGGACTGTCACAGCTTATCAGCTTGAGATACGGCACAGTTCCTATTGTGCGTGAAACAGGAGGTTTAAAGGATACTGTATGGCCGTATAATGAGTATACAGGCGAGGGAACCGGCTTCTCTTTTGCTAATTATAATGCGGATGAAATGATGCGGATTATCTGGTATGCCATGAATGTGTATTATGACAGAAAAGATGAGTGGAATAATATCATTGATAATGGTATGGCGGTTGATTATTCATGGAATGTATCCGCCGACAGATATATTAATATGTATCAGGAGCTTACCGGAATATATGACTTGCCTGAAAAAAAAACTACTGACAAACCGGTGAAAAAGACTGCTTCTAAGAAAAAGGATGAAAGTCTTTTTGAAAAAACTATAAAGGCAAATGCGGAAGCGTCAGCAATTGCTGCCGCGGCGCCTGCAAAGGAACCGATGATAGTTAAGATTGATAATCCTTTCGGAGAAACAGAAAAGGAACCGGTAAAAAAGAAGAGTACAAAGACAGCCGCGTCAAAGAAAACAGCAGAAAAGAAAACGGCTGCAGTAAAAACTGCGCCTAAGACTTCTGCGTCTAAAAAAACAACATCAAAAACCTCTGCGGCTAAGAAGAAATCGTCCGCAAAGGCAGGCGGAGACAAGAAAACTCCGTAATATATAAGAGAAAGTTAAAAGGGGATGTAGAGAAATATGGCACAAGCTAAAACAGCAAAGCTGACAGCGTCAGAAGAAGCATTAAAAAAAGAAATTGTTGGTAAAGTAAGCAGACATTTTGGCAGGACAATGGAGGAGGCGACTTCTCATATGATTTATACCGCATGCGCGCTTACCGTTCGTGACCAGATTATGGAAAGATGGGCAAAGTCTCATAAACAGGTTAAGAAAGAGGGCAGCAAGAAACTTTATTATCTTTCGTTTGAGTTTTTAATGGGAAGACTGCTATGCACAAATATTTTAAATCTTATGCAGACAGACGAATATAAAAACGTACTTGCGAATCTTGGATATACACTTCCTGAAATTGCGGAAATGGAAAATGACGCGGGTTTAGGTAATGGAGGTCTTGGACGTCTTGCAGCCTGCTTTATTGATTCGCTTACAACAATGGACCTTCCGGCTTACGGCTGCACGATTCGTTATGAACACGGTCTGTTCAGACAGAAGATTGTTGAAGGCTATCAGACAGAGCTGCCTGATGAATGGCTTGAGCATGGTAACGCATGGGAAATATCAAGACCGGAGGAGGCTGTAAAGGTTGTGTTCGGCGGTCAGATTGACTGTGAGTGGATTGACGGTAAAATGGTGTTCAAGCATAGAAATGAAAATACAGTTTTGGCTATGCCATATGATGTGCCTTTGGTTGGCTATGATTCAAAAATTGTAAATAAACTTAGACTGTGGGGAGCTACAATACCGACTGATGTTGATATGGTTAGATATGACCAGAGTACTTTTGATAAAATGATGGAAGGAAAAGCTCTGGCAAAACAGATTTCAGGAATATTGTATCCTGATGATACTACTGACGAGGGTAAGAAGCTTAGATTAAGACAGCAGTATTTTCTGGTATCAGCTACATTGCAGTGGATTCTGAAGGAATTTGAGGAAAGAAACGGAAGCGATTGGTCAAAGCTGCCTGAAAAAATTGTTATTCATATTAATGACACGCATCCAACACTGGCGATTCCTGAAATGATGCGTTTACTAATGGATGAAAAAGAGCTTGGCTGGGACGAAGCGTGGGAAATTGTCACTCATGTGTTCGCTTACACAAATCATACAGTAATGAGTGAGGCGCTGGAAAAATGGAATATAAATATGTTCCGTGAAATTGTTCCGAGAGTGTATATGATTGTTGAGGAAATTAACAGACGTCTTATGGAGAAGCTTGAAGCGGTATATCCGGGCGATACAGGTAAGCATCAGTGGATGGCCGTTATAGCAAATAATCAGGTGAATATGGCTAATCTCTGCCTTGCAAGCTGTTTTGCGGTAAACGGTGTTTCACAGCTTCATACAGAAATTCTTAAGGATGATATTTTCCATGATTATTATGTTCTGGATAATAGTCGTTTCCATGCTATTACAAATGGTATTACATTCAGAAGATGGATTGCAAACTGTAATCCTGAGCTAACAGAACTTATTGATTCAAAAATCGGCAAGGGGTGGCTTAAGGATTCAGAAAAACTTGCTAAACTTGCGAAATTTGCGAAGGATAAGGAATTCCAGAAGCAGTTTGACGATATTAAAAAGAAAAATAAAATTGCTCTTGCAGAGTATATCAAAGAGCATAATGGAGTGGAGATTAATCCTGAGTCGATTTTTGACGTACAGTGTAAGAGACTGCATGAGTATAAGCGTCAGATGATGAATGTTCTTCATATTATCGCAGAGTATAACAGATTGCTTGACGATGCGGCCTATGCGAAAAACTATTATCCAAAGACATATATTTTCGGCGCGAAAGCCGCTCCCGGTTATGTGAGAGCTAAGAATATAATTAAGCTCATTAATTCTGTTGCTGACCTTATTAATAATGACGCGAGAATTGATAATAAAATTAAGGTTGTATTTATAGAAAATTATGGAGTTTCTATTGCTGAAAAGATTATTACTGCGGCGGATGTTTCAGAGCAGATTTCAACAGCGGGCAAGGAAGCATCAGGTACGGGTAATATGAAATTTATGCTGAACGGAGCGCTTACAATCGGCACGCTTGACGGCGCTAATGTTGAGATGCTTGAGCAGGTTGGAAATGATAATATTTATATATTTGGTCTTAAAGCAGACGAGGTTGCCGCAAGACTGAAGTATCCGGGCAGCGACGAGGTTAAGACGATATACTCAACAAATTCAGTTTTGAGACGCTCTCTTGAAATGCTTATAGACGGAAGTATTATTCCGGGCAATACAAGTATTTTTCAGGATTTGTATCAGACACTGCTGTTTGGTGACTATGGTTATCCGGACACATATATGGTGCTGAGAGATTTTGAAGAGTATATGCGGACACAGGAGAAGATTTCCGTTGATTATCAGAACAGGTCAAAATGGATTGAAATGGCTGTTATGAATACTGCTATGTCAGGTTTCTTCTCAAGTGACAGAACTATCGGAGAATATAATAAGAAAATCTGGAATCTTACACCGATAAAGTGATTTTAAAAAATACACTTATAAAGAAGTGACTGCGGTCACTTCTTTTAAGCATATAGGGGGTTTACATGAATATAGAGCATAATTCTAGACAAAAGTTTTACAGAGAGCCATTTGGAGCGGTAACGTGCGGAACAGAAATAACCTTTCGTCTTGCGGTTTCGGAGGCTGGGATTCCGTCAGCCGTGCGTCTCGTTTACAAGGAGGACGGAAAAGGTGAGATACGTGTCGATATGCCGTATACCTTTGATGTTGGCGGACACTGCATTTATTCTGTTAGTGTAAAGATGCCTGAAACGGCCGGACTGGTATGGTATTATTTTGAGCTTGAAGCTGAGCACGGCATGGTTTATTACGGTAATAATTCCAAAAATCTCGGCGGTCTGGGAGAGATGAGCTTTAATTATCCAAACAACTCATATCAGATAACCGTATATAATGCTGACTATAAAACGCCTGAATGGTTTAAAACCGGTATAGCGTATCAGATTTTTGTCGATCGATTCTGTAACGGAAATGAAGACGGTTCCTTTTTGGGAGAACGTACTGATATTATAAAACGTGAATGGGGAGACCAGCCGTTTTATAAGGCGGAGCAATTCGGCGGAGTATATAAGGCGAATGATTTTTTCGGCGGAAATTTAAAGGGAATAATAAAGAAGTTGCCATATCTGAAGGAACTGGGAGTATCTGTAATATATCTCAATCCAATTTTTAAGGCATATACAAATCACAAATATGATACTGGTGATTATGAGCAGATAGACCCTATGTTCGGCGATGAAAAGATATTTAAAGAGCTTTGCCGCAAGGCTAAGGATATGGGGATACGAATAATTCTTGATGGTGTATTTAATCATACCGGAAGTAACAGCCGTTATTTTAACAAGGACGGTGAATATGACAGTGTTGGGGCGTATCAGTCGCAGGATTCGCCGTATTATAAGTGGTTTCGTTTTATGGACTGGCCGGAAATATACGAATCATGGTGGGGAATGACTACCCTGCCGCAGATTGAGGAGCATAGTGAGGAATGCAGAAATTATCTGCTTTCAGACAAAGATGCTATAGTAAAAAGATGGATAAGAAACGGCGCGTCCGGATGGAGGCTGGACGTGGTTGATGAGCTTCCGGGATTTTTTGTTAAGGAGCTTCGCCGAGGGGTGAAAAGCGTTGACGAGGACGCGGTTATTATAGGCGAGGTGTGGGAGGACGCCTCACATAAGAGCGCTTATGGTGAACGACGTGAATATTTTCTTGGAAATGAGCTGGATTCCGTTATGAATTATCCTATGCGTCTTGCTCTTATAGACGGTGTAAGCGGAAGGATTGACGCTGAAGAGTTTGATGCCCGTCTTATGAGTATAAAAGAAAACTATCCTGCGCCGGCGTATTATTCTCTTTTGAATATGGTAACGAGTCATGATGTTGAGCGAATTATGACGCTTATGGGTGATGCTCCGTCACGTCATGATGTATCAAAGGAATATCAGGCGCAGTTTAAGCTGGATGGTTATGCTCTTGAGCTCGCAAAGGAAAAAGCAACGCTTGTTCTCGGACTTCAAATGACACTTCCGGGGGTTCCGTGTATTTTCTATGGTGACGAAATCGGTATGCAGGGTTATGGTGACCCGTTTTGTCGTGCCGCTTTTCCGTGGGATAAGATTGAAGAAATTGACCCTGATAAACGGGTGCGTACACGGTATAAAAATATGATTAAGCTTCGTAACACATCTAAGGCTTTTTCTATAGGAGAATTTGAAAGTGTTCATAAGCTGGGACATGTATACGCGTTTATTAGATATTATAAGGACGAAAAATTTATTGTTGTTGTAAATATGGGAACAACAGAGGAAAGGTCTCGTATTGATATAGGCCGGTACAGAATAAAAAAAATATCCTGCGTAACTAATGAAAAAGAAACGCATGAAGCGTCTGACGGCATATATTATATTGATATGCCAAGACTGTGGATAAAGGTTTACAAGGCGGAGGAATAATGAAAGGTAAATTTTCGGGATATTTACTTGTGTCTGACATGGACGCTACACTGCTTCAAAGTGACCACAGTATATCGGATAAAAATAAGGACGCAATTAAATATTTTACTGATAACGGAGGATTGTTTACAGTGGCAACCGGCAGAATGGTTGACGCTGTAAGGGCGTATTTGTCGGATTTAAGAATAAATACTCCAGCGATTTTGCATAATGGCGCAAAGCTGTATGATTATAGCAAGGAATCGGTTATCTTTGAAAAAAACATTGAGGAAGAGCGAAAACAGGCAATCAGGCGTGTTTATAAGGATTTTCCGGATATTGGACTGGAGATATACAGTGACGGAATTGTGTATGTATACAGACGGTGTAAAGAAACGGAACGTTTTTTAACGCGTTCTTATAAGGTGGTTTATAACCTGCCGCGCGAAGTGTGGGACAGGCCGTGGATAAAGGTATTGCTTATCGGTGAAAAGGATTTGCTTGACAGGTATGAGCCTGTATATCGTGAAAAGTATGATGATGGTTATGCCGTAAGAAGCGGTGACAAGTATCTGGATATTGTCGCGAACGGTGTTTCGAAGGGGACCGGCGTAGAAAAACTGGCTGAAAATATGAATATAGAACGTGAAAAAATAATTGTTGTTGGTGATAATATGAATGATATTTCAATGCTGGAAGCGGCCGGAATATCCTATGCTGTATCAAATGCGGAAGAACAGGTAATGCGGTTGGCCCAAAGAATAGCCCCGTCAAATAATGATGACGCCATTGCGTATATTGTTGATGAATTAGAAAAGGGGATATGCTGACCTTTTGTGTTATGTAATTAAAAAGTATAGATAAAAATAGTAAGTTATGATATACTGTTTTTGCGATAAATTTTTAATTGAATATTTATTTTAAACGGTGTATAGTTTTGTAAAAAGCGCTATGGGCTTTGTTTGTTATTAACTGTTGAAAAATAAGTTGGAACAATTAAGCATTGTGTCGCGGCATTTATCAAGGCCAGTGTTTTTATTGTGCCGCTTGATTTAATGTTGCGGCACATTTTTTATTGCGTAAAACACAGTGGAAGGAGATATGTGTTTCTTGTGATATTATGTATGTATACATTATTACACAGTTTAATGTTGTATCAATTTAGGTTTTCGATTGTAAAAAACGTATGCTTTGATTTTTCATACTTAAATTGAAATGAACGGTACAGCAACAGAAATACAGGCAGCGCATTTTTTGACGCGCGGAATTTTGCGGGATGGGAGATGACAGTCATGAATGTAATTGAAGGTATATACATATATTCAAATCAGCCGTCAGGGTGTGTTATGGGTAAAGACAAAAGGTATGCGAAAACAAAAAATCAGGCAGAGCAGTATTATCGCTGTCTTTGTAAAAGGCTTTCAGAGGACAATATTGAATTTTTTGATAAGTTTATACTGTATCGTGACAAGGAAAATGAGAGAAAAAATATTAAATGCTTTGATGCCGGCTTTAGGTCTGATTTTGCTGTTGAATCATTAAAGTAGGAGAAAATAGTGACAGAGAATAATACAAAGGCCTGATACTTATAAGTATCAGGCCTTTGTATTATTTTATATATGGCGTTGCTACAGGGAGCGGCTCAGAGCCAAGAGACCTGAGAAGCTTCAGACCTGCTTCTCGGGCTGTTATAACTGCTGTCTTGACGGCAGACGCCTCACCTGTAAATATTATAATAACCTCGTTTGAATGACTTGTTCCTTTGTCCGGACGAAGTGTCCTTATAAGCTCAATACCGGCAGCTTTTACGGAAATATCAGCAATAACCATACCGATAGGTGCCGGTGAGGCGCAGACAAAGCCGAATGGTTTTCCGAGCGGTACACCAAAGGCTTTGTTTATAGCCTCTCCGCTTCGAGCGCTGTATTGAAATTCCATATGTCCTGCTTCACTTATGTATATTTCCCCTGCATTGATGTCAATATATTCTAATGCAAGCTCTACCGCGCGGCGCGCGTCTGCGGCAGTTTTTCCGCCTATGATAATGAAATTTCCATGACCGCCCCAGCCTTTTGTGTCACGCGGAATTTCTATAGATATAATTTCTGAGGAGGTGGCTTTCACAGCGTCGTCAACAGCTTGTATCTGCGCTCCAGCACCGGTTCGCGAGCCAATAAGCCCCACAGAATGGAAATGTTCGGGTATATTCATTTGTTTTTGTAATTCTTTGTCAAGGTTTGAAATGACCAGTCCTATGGTATCACATACGCTTGTGCCTACAAACTGCATCAAATCACATTTTCCCAATAA
>CAJUFV010000255.1 GCA_910585795.1 uncultured Clostridia bacterium
GATGCCCGTTAAATATTAATAAAATTTTTGTTCTTATATATGATTATGTCGGCAGTGACATTTTGACAGAATATATGTCTGCGGAAAAACATTTTAATAACGAGATAAAACTTACCGGCGCAAATCGTGTATGGGAATCAATGATATTTGCGATACGAGGTATTCTGACTGATGATGAACAATCTGTTTGTTCAGCAGTCAGTGGAATAAAGGATGTAATGTTTATAACCGACAGCAGTGACGGCTTCTATGAGGATGGCTCATTTATACAGCATAATATATTTCCGTATAACGGAGGTTATGGCAGTTCTCTGTTACAGGAGCTTGCGCCGATTATTTATCTTGTGAGTGACACGAAATTTGATTTTGATGATATAAGTATGGTATACGATTGGATATATAATTCGTATTTGCCGTTTATGGTACATGGCAGATTGATGGATATGGTACGAGGCAGAGAAATTTCGCGGTTTTATCAGCAGTGTGATGCTGCAGGTGCAAAATTATTAAGCGCTGTACTTATAATAAGTGATTTGCCAGGACGTGAAAATACGGAGTTGAAATCTCGCGCAAAGGCGCATTTGAATTCTGATTATTTTAAATTTGCTACTCCGTTTGCGGCGGATATTGCATATAAAATTATAAAAGACACTTCAATTGAAATATATAATCAAAAGCCATATTTTAGAGTTTATAACAGTATGGACAGAGCGGTAAAGCATAGTGAAAATTACAGCATAGGTCTTGCAATGCACTCAGAGCGTATCGCCAATTTTGAGTCAATCAATGATGAAAATATGAATGCCTTTCACACAGCGGACGGTATGCTCTATACTTATAAAGCGAATGAAATGAATGCGGATTTTTTCTGGCAGACAATAAATTTGCATAGGCTTCCGGGAACAACGGTTCTTAAAGATACAGGGGTACGGGAAAATTCCGTTTCTGCGTGTGAATTTGTAGGAGGATGCGGAATAAATGAGAACGGTGTGTGCGCGATGGAACTCAACCCTGTCGGATACAGTCTTAAAGCGAATAAAGCGTGGTTTTTCTTTGATGAAGAAATTGTATGTCTCGGCAACGGTATAACAAGCAATGATGGAATAAATGTTGAAACTATAATAGAAAATCGTCTTGTAGAGGATGATTCGCGTTTTACCATTCATGGTAATGAAGCGGGAGAGGGCTATGATATAAAAGGTGCATATCTTGATGGCAGACATGATACAGGATATTGTTTCCCGGAATTGCAGCATGTGCATATTCTCCGTGAAGTAAGACGCGGCGGATGGAGTAACATGAGTCGGACAACAGATGGCAAGGACTATGAAGGTATGTATGTCACAATGTGGATTGACCATGGTAAAAATCCTGATAATGCCTCATATGAATATATTGTAATACCAAGATGTAATGAAGATAGGCTTAACGATTATTGTAAACGCAATGATGTTAAAATAATTGAAAATTCAGAATGGATTCAGTGTGTTCAGAAAGGAAATGTAACAGGGATTATATTTCTTAAAGACAGAACACGAATTGCCGGTGGCGTGCTGGCGGACTGCAAATGCGCAGTGATGCTGCAAAAATATAACGATAGTTTGGATTTTGTGGTAGCTGACATAACTCATAAGCAGAAAAAAATTAATATAGAACTTGATTATAGTGCGGAATTATTTACATGCTGTGATGAGAGGATAAAGATTATTCAACTGTCACCATATGTTGTAATGGAGATTAATACTGACGGTTCTGAAGGCAGAGAACTTAGAGTGAGATTGGAGGGGATTATGAATGTATGATGTTGCAGTTATAGGAGGCGGAATTGCTGGATGTATGGCAGCGCTTGGGGCTGCCAGATGCGGCGCCGATGTGATTTTAATAGAACGCTATGGTTTTTTAGGCGGAACGCTGACTGCTTGCGGAACAGGTCCGATGATGACTTTTCATGCGGGTAATATACAGGTTGTACAGGGGATAACAAGCGAGTTGATAAAGCGGCTTGAAAAAAAAGGATTTTCCACAGGACATATTTTTGATACTACAGGATACACATATTCTGTAACTCCATTTTCTGCGGAAGGGATGAAATGCGAGCTTGAGGAAATGATGAAAGAGGCTAATGTAACGCTTCTTTATCATAGCACAGTATGTGATGTTAAATATTATGATAGAGAAATAAAGTCTGTTGAGGTTTGTGGAAAAAGCGGAAAGCATTTAATAGAAGCAAAGATGTTTGTTGATGCAAGCGGAGACTGTGATTTGAGCTTCTTTGCCGGATTGTCTTACACGAAAGGCAGAAAGAGTGATGGCAAATGTCAGCCTATGACAATGAATTTTAAGCTGATAAATGTTGACGCAGAGAAAGTTAAGGAATACATAATGTCAAACAATGATGAATTTCCACGCCTTAAAGGAAATTTAAGCAAGGTTACAAAATCGTGCCGGCTGTCCATAGGAGGATATGTTAAAACTCTTAAAGAAGCACAGAAGGACGGACGAATATCTTTTTGCCGTGAGGATATACTGTTTTTTGAGACAAATACAGAAGGTGAGTTTATTGTAAACACAACGAGAGTGATTGAAACTGATCCTACAAAGCCGGAGGATTTGACAAAAGCGGAAATTGAAGGCCGGAAGCAGGCATGGGAAGTGTATAATTTACTTAGAAAAAGTGTGCGGGGATTTGAAAACGCAGAGCTTGAGTTTACGGGACCGTTTATAGGTATACGTTCTTCCCGGCAGATTAAAGGGATTTATACGATTACGGCTTATGATATTATAAATTGTATAAAGTTTGAAGATAGAATTGCCTGCGGAGGATATCCGATTGATATTCATGCTCCGGAGGGTTACAGTGGATCAATGTATGATAAAACAAAATTTTCTCTAAAATATGGGGACATATATACAATTCCATACCGAGCGCTGATTAGTGGAGAAGCTGATAATCTGTTGACGGCGGGAAGATGTATCAGTGCGGAATTTGAAGCGCAGGCGGCAATTCGGGTTTCTCCGAACGCGGGAGCAATAGGGCATGCGGCAGGTACAGCCGCCGGGATATGCGCAAACAGCAAAGTCACGGTACATGAATTGAATTATAAATTATTGAAGGATACGCTTCTTAAGCAGGGAGCATATTTAGGATAATAAAAAGGAGACCGCTTCAGGTCTCCTTTTTATTATCAGATGTTGAGGCTGCGGAGTTTTTTCGCGCTCGGTACTGCGAAGGTGTTTTGCCGCAGATGCGCTGAAATAGTTCGCTAAAGTAGCGAGTGTCATTATAACCGACTTTTTCTGCTACTTCATAGATTTTTAAATCGGTGTCTTCAAGAAGTTCTTTTGCTTTATCAATACGAGTCTGAATTAGATAGTTTTTAAAAGTTGTTTTCGTTTCTTTTTTAAATATAACACTTAGATAGCAAGGGGAAATGAACACTTGTGCTGCAATGGTTTCAAGAGACGCGTCACCCGCATAGTTCTGTTCAACAAGCGACTTTGCCTGTGATACGATATCCGCTGCTTTTTGTTTCTGAATATCTTCAATATGTGATATAACAACATCAGTGATATTTTCTATAAAGGTTTTCAATTCAGAAGTTGACTGCGTTTTTTTTATAAGCGACCATGCGTCTGTATTGTTAAAAAGGATTGCAGGATTACAGTCGAGATCATACAGAGCGTCAGAAATTGCAAGGATGAGAGACAAACAGCGCCGCTGCTGGTTGTAGAGACTTGTGTCTGAACGTTCCATACTGTCGAACAATTCTTTAATGTCTTTTTGAATTTGTTTGTCATCGCTGTTTTTTAGTGATTTTATATATGTGTCTATAAGCTTTGTCTGATATACTGATAGCTGAGATTTTGGTTCAATATCATTTATGTAAATTATATTTCTGTCACCAAGACCGTTACTGTAGTTAAGCGCCTGTACAGCCGATATATAGCTTGTCTCAAGCTCGTTTATCTGAATTATAAAATTGCCTATTCCGATATTATAACTTAAAGTAAATTCAGAATCTATAAATTCTCCTATTTCTTCACAGCAGGAGAAAAGTTTTTTTTCAGAAATGGCTGTTTCTTCGTTGAAGCAGCACACAAATACAAGTTCTGAATTACAGAAGAATGGGATAACATTTACATTTTGCGGAAAGTTGTTTACAATAGCTTCAAAAACCATAAAGTTTATACTATTATCAGCCATGTCTTTGTCAAAGCGTATTACAAATACAGACATGACCGATAGAGTGTCAGGTATTTCAAAAAGCTCATAATCAAGAATGCCGGATTGAGCGCGGTTAAAAAGATAGTTCATAAGGAAATACCGGCTTTTAGTGAGTAGTTTTCGTAATTCGATTTCTTTCTCAAGCATATGTTTTTTGAGGTGTATTTCCTTCGTTAATTCGTCAACTATGGTATAAAGTTCAAATTCGTCTATTGGTTTTAACAGATAACGGCATACGCCATTATTAACAGCGCTCTGAGCGTATTCAAAATTATCATAACCGGTAAGAAAAATCATCCTTGTTTCTGGTGCGTTTTTATGAATTTGCTCGGAAAGCCATAGTCCATTTCTTTTTGGCATTTCTATATCGGATATTATAATATCAGGCTGTGCTTTCATGAAAAGCTCAAAGGCTTCAGCGCCATTTCTTGCAGTGCCTACAATATCAATATTTCTTTCTGCCCAGTCAAGAGAAGCGAGACCTTCACGTATCATCTTTTCATCATCACAAATCAATAGCTTTATATTCATGTTCCATCCGCTTTATCTTAATAATAGCGGTTACGCCCCCTTTCTCGTTGGTTTTAAATGAAAGACCGCAGCTTTCATCAAAGTAAAGTTTTATTCTGAGATTAACATTGCTAAGTCCGTATTTTTCAATTGGCTCATTATAGTCTATTTCTTTTGCGAGAGCATTGTTAAGCTCGTCAGTATCTGTTCCGCAGCCGTTATCGGCAACTTCTATGTAGATGTAGCTTTCTTTTTCAAATACTCGTATATGTATTAAGCCGCCTTCTTCGATTTCCTCAAAACCATGAAGTATACTGTTTTCAACAAGCGGTTGTACAGTCAGTTTTATAATTGTACAGCTTAGTAAATTGTTATCTATATCAAATATAATATCAAATTTTTCATCATAGCGTATTTTTTGAATATCTGTGTAGCTTTCAATTTGTTTTAACTCGTTTTCAATTGTGGTATATTCATTGCCTTTGTTTAGCGAATGACGGAAAAAAGTGCCAAGCGCTGAAACCATTTTGCTTATATCTCTTGCATGATGCGCCCGGGCCATCCAGTTAATAGAGTCAAGCGTATTATACAGAAAGTGAGGGTTTATTTGTGCCTGAAGAGCTTTAAGCTCAAATAGCTTCTGCTTCTGGAAAAGTTCCTGCACATCGGTTATCAGTGAATCTATAGTGTCAAGAAGTGAATTGTAGGTTATGCTTAATTTTCCCATATCATCGTTTGTGATTAGCTCATCAGGAACTCGTTTGCGCTCGCTTTTAAATTGCTGCATATAAGTAATAAGCCGTTTTATAGGAGCAGTGAGCCAGCTGGTGAGGAAAAACATAATCAGCATGACAGAGACAACTGCTATTATTCCTGTTATGAGAATGGAAATTCCAACAAGTCTTGTGTCAGATGTCATATCGTTATAGTTTGACGCGCTGACAAGGATTATAGGACTGTCTTTTAGCTGCTGTTTGCTTATAATGTGCTTTATGCCGTTTATCTTAATAAGCTGCGGTTCAGTTGTATTGTTGTATACAGCTTTTAAAAATTCCTGTTCATTAACAAATCCGTTTATATAGCTGTCTTTCCATGTATTTACAATATGGTTTTCACATACAAGAAACAGCTTGCCTGTATGTCCGAGAGATATTTGTGACAAATCTCTTGTGAAAAGTGATAGATTTATATCAGCGCGTATAACACCGAGAATGTCATGTGTGCGGGTATCAATAAAAGCGCGCGCGACACAAAGAGAGCTGCTTGAGTCAGAACTGTCCATAATTCCCCAGTATATATTTCCTTTTAGAGCCAATGCTGATTTATACCAGGATTCATTTTCGACAAGTGAGGTCTGAGAAACAAAGGAGTCAAAAGAAATCGGATATGAGTCTCTGTTTGCGACATACAATGTAAGTCTTGACACTGTGGTGCGGAGCGGATCTATAGCCCTCATTTCATTTTCTATTGAGGCAATTTCTTCGTATGGCGAAATCGCAATAGGATTTGACAGGATTTTAGATATAGAAGTGTTTGCCTGAACAGAGCCGAGTACCTGTTCTATACTGTTCATCGAATTTACCATATTGTTAACAGCAAGAGCCGTAACCTGAGAGGTGTTGTCGGAGATACTTTCTTTGAAGTGACGGGAAAAACTATGAAATACGGTAACACCAAAAACTACCATGCAAAGAATAATTACTATTATATATGTTAAAAGTAATTTTGCTCTGAATGACATATTACGGAATACGCGTAAATGCATAGCACAATCAATCCTTTCATTATTATCTTATTAATATTTTAACATATTTTTGTTTTATTGCAAGGGAAAAATCTGATAAAAATTTTATCCTAAAAAAATACACACTTTTTAAAGTTTATCACGCTTTATTTTTTTTAATGTGGGTGTATAATATTATTATAATACAAGAAGAGGAGAAGGTCGGTTATGAAAAGAATCAGACAACTTGGCGCCGCCGCACTGATAATTGCCTTCTGTGCCGGTTGCAGCGGTGTACCTCCTAAGGAAATATCAGCACGTGAAGTTTCTATTATAAAGATAATTAAGCCTAACTATATACCGGATTTTTCAGGAATAGTTAATGAATTTTCGGAAATAAACAGCGATTTGCAGGTTAGATTTGTAGATGCGCCGTTATCTACCGGAGAACGTCATCAGCTGTATGTTTCAGCTTTAAGCGGGAAGGACGAGTCCATTGATTTATACTGGATAAATGATGAATGGACAGAAGAATTTGCAAAAGAAGGGTACATTCTTCCGATAGATAATGAAATTCCTACGGATAGCGGCAGTTATATTATTGATGCAAAGGAAATGTTTTCATATAAAAATGGATTATACGCACTGCCTATAGGATTGGATATGGATTTTGTTTTCTTTCGTAAAGATATGATTAAACAGTCACCTGAGAATTGGGATGAAATAATAGCGCAATGCCGAAGGTCAGATTTACAGCTTCCGCTGGCGTTGTGTGTTGAAAACTCAGACGCGCAGGATATGCTGTGCAATATAGCAGAAATAAAAAATTCAAAGGGATGTTCTTATTCTGAAGCATTAAATATATATAAAGAAATTATTTCGGATAATATAGATGCTGATAACATGCCGATTGATTATGTATCGGTTTTTAAGACGGGAAATGCGTCAATGCTGATAGGAAACGCCGCGTTTTGGAGGAAGCTTAATCATAATACGTCAGCGGTAAGGGGTAATGTTGATATGGGCAGATTGCCTGGAGAAGAGTCTTCATATATCCGTGGTTATGGATTGGCTGTAAATACAAATTCCAAGAATAAAGACGCGGCTCTGAGATTTCTTGATTTTATGAACTCTAAAAAAAGTCAGGAGAATTTATCCCGGGAATGTTCGGTGATGCCTGTGATTGAGTCATTGTATGACGATGACATGATTATTGATGCAAATCCATATATAAAAAACATAAAAGATATTATAAAAAATATGCCTGCTTATAAGAATCTGAAAATAAGCGGTGAAGAATTAAAACAAGCAGAGGAGGCTATTATAAAATATTTTAATAATGAGGAGACAGCTGAAAATACGGGAAGGACTTTAGAAATCTTGTTGACAAAAAGAAAGGAGAATTAGGTATGAAGAAAAAAATTTCGGTATTATTAACTTTAATTATGTTAGGAGGAGCGCTTGCGGGCTGTGGGGGCGGACAGATTGCTTCCAGCGGTGAGGATCCCAATACGGTTCCGGAGGATACATATGAGATTAACTGGTATATGCAGGGAATGCCGCAAGAAGATGTCGCTTCTGTTGAAGCGGCTGTTAATGATTATCTTAAAGATAAAATCAACGTGACGCTTAAAATGCATAGACTTGAGTCAAGTCAGTACAGTAAACAGCTCAGTACGATGATTGCGGCAGGGGAATACTTTGATATTGCGTGGACAACACCAGGTGTGCTGGATTATACATCAAATGCGAAAAACGGCGCGTGGCTCGCGCTTGATGACTATATAGATACATATATTCCTCAAACAGTATCAGAGCTTGGAGAGATAGCAGACAACGCGAGAGTTGACGGGACGCTCTATGCTCTTCCTGTAATGAAAGAAATGGCTGATTCAAGAGGCTGGACATATCGAAAGGACATTGCGGATAAGTACAATATTGATATGGATAGCATAAAAACATTTGAAGAGCTTGAACCTGTATTAAAAATGGTTCAGGCAAATGAGCCGGATATGCAGTACCCGATTGACTGGGGCAGTGACAGAACTCCAGAGGCTCTTATGAAGTATGAGACTGTTGCAGGAACAGCGGTTATATTTTATGATAATGAAAAGTATGACGGCAAAGTGGTAAATCTTGTTGAAACGCCGGAATATCTTGAAGCGTGCAAATGGGCAAACAAATTATATAATGAGGGACTTGTTAAGAGGGATGTTATGACTGCTACAGACTTCGAGCAACGATTAAAAGATGGTAAGACGTTTTGTTATGTGGATTTTCTGAAGCCGGGTAAAGCTAAGGAAACATCAGCTAATTTCAATTTTGAGCTGGAGCAGTCAACGGTATCAGATATCTGGCAGGATAATGGCGCTGGAACAGGCTCAATGCTTGCTGTTTCAAGAACGACAAAAAATCCTGAGAGAGTTCTTCGCTTTATTGAGATGCTTTATACCGATTCTGAACTGAGCAATCTAATAAATTATGGAATTGAAGGAAAGCATTATACAAAGATAGATGAAAACACTATTTCAATCCCTGATAATACACCATATACACTTCAAGGATTTCAGTGGATGCAGGGAAATGTATTTCTGAATTATCTTACAGAGGGTGAAGCACCTGATAAGGTGGAAAAGCTTAAGAAATTTAATTCTGACGCAAAAAAACCAATGGATTACGGATTCAAATTTGATAAAACTCCTGTTGAGATGGAAATTGCTGCTGTAAGAACAGTTATGAGCGAATATCGTAAGCAGGTTATTATGGGCTCAATGGATCCTGAACCGATTATGAAGGATTATAATAATAAGCTTAAAGCCGCTGGGATTGATAAGATTATTGCAGA
>CAJUFV010000256.1 GCA_910585795.1 uncultured Clostridia bacterium
AATAAAAAATATTTGCAGAAAATATAATGTACCTCTTATTATAAATGACAATATTGACGTTGCTCTTGCCGTAGACGCCGATGGTGTTCATATCGGACAGGAGGATACGACTGTATCAGAAGCAAGACAACGTTTAGGAGATTCTAAAATCATAGGCGTTACCGCCAGAAATGTATATCAGGCTCAGCAGGCTGAAAAAGCCGGCGCAGACTATTTGGGCAGCGGAGCGATATTTGGCAGTACAACTAAAAATAACGCAAAAAACATGGATATAAGTACACTTAAAAGTATAACATCTTCTGTAAATATTCCCGTTGTAGCAATTGGCGGTATTACAAACGCGAACATTCTTAAATTGTCAGGAACCGGCATTGCAGGAGCAGCGGTTATTTCAGGTATATTTTCGCAAAACAATATAAAACAGGCAACAGCGGAGCTATATCGAAAGATTGGAGTTATAATATGAAAACATCACTTACTATAGCCGGCTCAGACTCAAGCGGCGGCGCTGGTATACAAGCGGACCTTAAAACCTTTGCCGCGCATGGAATTTATGGTATGAGCGTTATCACATCCGTCACTTCACAAAATACTCTTGGTGTTTACAATGTTTATAATATGCCAGCGGATACAGTTGCGTCTCAGATTGACGCCGTATTCGCAGACATTTTTCCGGACAGTGTAAAAATCGGTATGGTTTCTTCGGCAGACATAATAAAAACAATTGCCATAAAATTAAAGCAATACAAAGTAAACAAAGTTATTCTTGATACTGTAATGGTATCCACAAGCGGATGTCCGCTTCTGGAAAGGGATGCTATAACCGCGCTGACTCAAAATCTCTTCCCTTTCGCTGATATAATAACCCCTAATCTGCACGAAGCTAAAATCCTATGTGATTTTGATGTACATACAAAAAATGAAATGGTAAAAGCGGCAGAATTAATATACAACAAATATAATGTATGTGTTCTTCTCAAAGGCGGCCATCTTCCGGATACAAGCTGTGACTTATTATATAATGGCAATGCAGTCTGGTTTAAAGGTGAAAAAATACGCAACTCAAACACACACGGTACAGGCTGTACCTTGTCAAGCGCAATTGCCGCAAATATAGCAAACGGATATTCTCTAGAAACTGCTGTACAAAATGCCAAAAACTACGTTAGCGGCGCGCTTCATGATATGATGAACCTCGGCAGAGGCAGCGGCCCGCTTAATCATATGTATGACTTTTATCCTACCAAAAAATAAGGCAATGTACACCCTATATAAAACAGTCGAGCAAAATTATATAGGCTGTCTGTCAAGCAAGATTTCAAATAGCCCATCGTATAAATACGATAGGCTATTTTTTATACCTCAATAGTTAAATAGAGGTAAGCATTTAGATGAAATTTTATGTCTTAAAAACCGCATAAACACTCACTTTGTTAGATAATGAAAATCCGTCAACTTAAGAGGTATGTATAGTTTATTCTTCCCCATCAATATCAAGGCCTAACTGTCCATATTGCCACAAAATTTCTCACTTTAAATTGTCATTAAAAAATGATACAATTTTATCAAATGGAATTTTATCTTTTTTATCATACAAATCCGTATGAACGGTATCAGGTAAAATCAACAATTCTTTGTTATCGCCTGTAAGATTTGTAAAAGCGTCGCGGCTGAAATAACAAGAGTGAGCCTTTTCTCCATGAATTACTAAAACTGCGCTGCGTATTTCATTGATATACTGCAAAATAGGCATATTTATAAACGAAAGCGATGAGGTTGTATTCCAGCCTTCATTTGAATTTAGGGAACGCTCTGTATAACCCCTTTCTGTTTTATAGTAATTATAATAGTCCTTTACAAAAAACGGCGCGTCCGCAGGAAGAGGATGGACTACGCCTCCGGTTCTTTGATATGTTCCGTTTTTATAATCCTCTGTACGCTGTGCGTTTAACGCCTTTTTCATTTCATATCGAGCGTCGGCACTATTGCTTTCATCAAAGTAGCCTTTCGCGTTTACACGTGTCATATCATACATAGTTGAAGTGACAGTCGCCTTAATTCTCGTATCCATAGCAGCAGCGTTAAGTGCCATACCTCCGAAACCGCATATTCCGATTATAGCGATTTTTTCAGCGTCCACATTATGCTGAACGGACAAGAAATCTACGGCAGCCGAAAAATCCTCTGTATTAATATCTGGCGAAGCAACATTTCTTACATTACCTCCGCTTTCTCCAATAAATGATGGGTCGAAAGCAAGCGCGATAAAACCTCTTGAAGCCATTTCGTCAGCATATAAACCCGCTGCCTGTTCCTTAACCGCACCGAATGGGCCTGCAACAGCAATTGCAGGCACTTTGCCCTCTGCGTTTTGTGGAATATACAAATCACCAATCAGCTCAATTCCATAACGATTATGAAATTTAACTTTCGTTCTTATTACTTTTTCATTCATCTTAAAGCTGTAGCCTTCATATTTTGATATCATAATAAAAGTCTCCTTCTTAATTTTAAATATTTTTAATAACTTTTGCCGGTACTCCAGCTGCAATTACATTCGCCGGAATGTCCTTTGTAACGACCGCACCTGCGGCAATAATCGAATTTTCACCTATCGTTACCCCCTGAGTAACTGTTGTATTTGTGCCTATCCATACATTTTTACAAATATGAATAGGCTTTGAATACACATCACGTCTGTGGCTTGGCTCTAGGCAATGATTTATTGTTATCAAATTAACTCGCGGGGCAATTAAAGCGTTATCGTCAATCGTAATACCGCCTCTATCCATAAAGGTGCAATTTTGATTGATAAATACATTTTTCCCTACCATTATATTTTTGCCGAAATCCGTATAAAATGGCGGCAATAATTCAAATGATGTATCAACATCACTTCCTGTCAGCTTTGAAAAAATTTCTCTGACCTCATTTTTGCTGTGATAGCTTAAATTTAATTCAGCTAGTATTTTTTGCGAATTATCAATTACCGCCTGTATTTTGTGAAAGTCTTTATCCAAAATTGAAATAGGCGCTCCTAATAAATCTCTCTCAAAAATATTCATTTTACTTACCTCGTATCAATACCAATCATGTTTTTCATTCCTGTCAAGCGCGTTAATACGCTGCATCTCATCATCAGTCAGCTCAAAGTCATAAATCTGTGTGTTTTCACAGATGTGGTCGGGATTACTTGAACCGGGAATTACAACAACGCCTTTCTGCAAATTCCACCGCAAAATCACTTGCGCAGAAGATACATTGTGCGCTTTTGCAATTTCTGTTATTGTGTTGTCATCCAGAAGCGCAGAAGTATAACCTCTACCGCCAAATGGATACCAACCTTGTACTACTGTACCTAAACTTTGAATATAAGGAATCACATCATTTTCTTGATAATAGGGGTGTATCTCATTTTGTACCATTGCGGGAACAGTATCAACTTGCGACAAAAATTCTTCTAATTCCTTTACATACCAATTCGATAAGCCGATAGAATGAATTTTACCGTCCTTTACAAACTGTTCCATAGCCTTATACGCTTTTACATCGTTTGCGTCCGGGTGATGTAAAAGCATCATATCCACATATCCTATATTAAGGCGGTCAATACACGCCTGTATGGATTGTTCGGGAATTGCCATTTCGCTGCCGGGATATATCTTTGTGGTAACAAAAATTTCTTCACGTTTTATATCATATTCCTCCATAGCTTCACGGATAGCCTGACCGATTTCTGTTTCATTTCCGTAAGCGGAAGCGGTATCAATCAGGCGTACGCCGCTTGCCAGCGCAGATTTTACGGCCTTTATACAAGTTTCTCCGCGAAGACTATAAGTACCCAAGCCATTTAATGGCATTTCATAACCGCTGTTAAGCCTTACGGTTTTTGTTTCAAAATTGAATATAGCTTTTCCTCCTTGCGCTGTACTACTTGCAGATATATGTCGTATCATTTCCATATCCCTCAAAAACATCTTAACCATATCTGAATTTTGAATCCCGTCTGAAATATCTGCCGTAATTGTGCCGCTGCCTTTATACATCTTCACTTCAGATAAAATCTTATTTTTATAAAAAGCAGTAATTAGTGTGCTATCCGTCGGCACATCTGTAGCCTTTACTATATTATTGTCAACCGTTATTTGAGCGGCCGCCGCATATAAACTAACCGAAAACATAAGCGCAATAACAACTGCGGTTAAAATTGATAATATATTTCTCATTCTGCAATCCTTCTTATTGTTTTTCTATCCAATTTTTGATTTCGTTTTCGCTTGTTTCTCCTGCCCCTCTAAGACCGTCTTTTACATCACTGTTAGGACAATGCTGTCTGATTGCATTTACCGAAGCAGAAATTCCTGTACTGTGAGAGGAACAGAACGGCATAATTGTTTTTCCGGATAAATCATATGTATCAATAAAGGTATTAATAATTCTTGGTATTGTACCCCACCAAATAGGATAGCCAAGATATATCGTATCATACTGCGACAAATCTATCATATCACCCGCAATTTCAGGACGCGCATTGCTGTCATTTTGTTCTCTGTTTGCGCGGCTGTTGTTATTATTATAGTTAATATCAGCATCCGTATAGGGCACAGCCGCTTTAATTTCATATATATCCGAGTTTGTTATTTTTGCAATGTTTTCAGCAAACGGCTTTGTAGTTCCTGTCCGTGAGAAATATACAACAATTGATTTACCCATATTATCCTCCTTGTTGCTATCAGCAGCTTTATTCGTAGGAGTATTATTCTGTACTCGCTTGACTTTTGTAATTGTAATTGTCTGACCTGCTTCGTTCCATTCAACATCATATTCAAAACTTTCCGCAATAAAGCGAATAGGAAGCATTGTTCTGCCATTAAGTATAATTGGCTGTGTATCAAGCGTTTGTTTTTCTTCATTGAGATAGACAATATTACTGGCGATTGTCAAACGAATTATAGTGTTGCCCTTCGCAAGAACCGTTGTCTGCGTTTCTTCCTCCCAACCAACGTTTGCGCCCATAGCTTCCGCAGCAGCTCGGATTGGTAAAAGCATGCGGTCATCGTTTATTATGGGTGTTGTCCCTCTCCCCTCGTCAATTTCTTTTTCCATACCGTCTATCATCATCATTGGATTATCAATTTGCATAATAATCTTTTGCGATTCTGTTTTAGAGTTGTCTTCTGCGGGCGCCGCGCTGCATCCAGTTATTGTCATTATCAATACTAATAAAGTTGTGAACAGTGATATAATTTTTTTCATTTTTTATCCTCCT
>CAJUFV010000257.1 GCA_910585795.1 uncultured Clostridia bacterium
AATTCATTCCTTTCACAATTTTAAATGTATTTTGCTTTATTTCCACCACACTATTCCCCAAATTGTATATATAAAAAACACGATAATCTCTTCAAATTATCGTGTTATCTAACAATTTATTCAACATTCCGACGAAAAAGCAACAAATCTGCCTCTTTTCAAAACAGGTTTGTTAACTTGTTTTGACTCGGCGTGACAATTTTACTACCATTATATTAATTGCATCAGCACATTATTTAATATCGGGCACAGCCACCTTTCCATTTTCAAACATCGGACATATTGTGTCTTTATCCCAACACATAATTTTAAAGTAACTGTCATATTGTAACCACATATTAGTAATATACTTCAAATTAACACTATTATTTAATCCCGCTGTAAATACATCACTGTACTTTTTAACTTCCAAAAGGACATCGTCTTTAATTCCATTTGTTTTTGGACTGCTTCCATCAATGGTATAATATACATCATAAAACGGATTACTCGACATAAGATCAACCGCAATCTTGCCATCATAACGACCGCCTGGGGGATTTGCAGTAACATACTCCAAGTTCAGCGTATAATCAAAGCTTTCCTCCGCAACGGCAGTATCGCCGTACTTTGCAGCAACCCTCAAATTTGTCGTGTCATCCAACTCAATCGGCTCATTATATAGTATACCGTTTACAGCAGGGTCATTGCCGTCTGTGGTGTAATATAAATCATACGATGGAATATTACAATCCAGCTCTATCTTTACAATATTATTGTAGCTTCCTGATGGATAATTTGGTGTAATTTCCACCTCTGGAAGAGTATATGTAAAGCTTTTTGAGTCTACATAATTGTCTTTATATCTTGCTGTCACATTAATATTGGTAGTTTTATAAATATCTACAGGCGTAGTCTTCTCACCCCATTCGCCGCTGACTGTTACATATAAATCAAGATAATCTAAATTGCAAGAAAAATCAATATTTTTAATAACATCATCATAGTCTCCCTCAGGATGAGACGCTGTTATCACCGCCTGCGGAAATTCATACCGAAACTCCTGTATCTCGCTCCATTCGCCTTCATAGCATGCCGCCGCTCTTATTAATGCCGTCTGGTAAATTACAAACTCTCCGTCATATTTTACTGCGCCCTGGTCTCCTTTTGTCGGGTCTCCCCATCCGTTGGTAGTATAATATATTTCATATGGTTTCAGACTGCTCGTAAGGCTTAGATTAAACGGTCTGTCATAGCTTCCTGCAGTTATGCTCGGAGTAATAATAGGCGAAATACGGTATTCATAATTCAGCGGATCGCCAAATTCTCCATTCACCTTCGCCACTGCCGAAATCATTGTATTTTTGTAGACAGGAATTGCGCCTATATATCTCGTGCTGCCCTCCTGACGCGGATCGCTGCCATCAGTAGTATAGTATATTTCTGCGCTCGATTCATCACTTGTAAGCTCTACTGACATCATTTTTTGATACATTCCCGATTCAACGCTTGCAGAAACGGGATAGTCTGCCAGATGATAGTCGAACTTGTAGGTTCTGCGCATATCTGTGTTATATTTGTTTTCAATATATACAACAACAGCTGTATCCTTTTCCGTGATTTGAATAGGAGATGTATACTCATTAAATCCATCGTCTTTTCCAACAACACAATAGTACACATTATATAGAGCATCATAACTCGTAGAGAGTGTAAGGTCAAATTTTTCTTTATGATTTCCTGTCTTGTGACTCGTATTTAAACCCATAAGCGTATTTGACTGCGAGTATAAGATAGGATAACCTTCATTTAAAGCTAAAGCTTCGTCAAAGAGATCCATACTCCATGTATAATCAAATACAGAATTTAGCTTGTTTATTATCATAGCATAGCTTTTAATCATATCCACAGTCACTTTTTCCGGATCATTACCTGAATTGTATCCCGTTCCAGATGAACAATTCAAGGATTCCGTATAATAGCTGTTTTCAATTGTTCCGGTATTGCTGCCGCAAATAATGCCCTCATAAACGGTTTTACTTCCCATATAACCCGAACGGTATGCAGACGCATTAACATCCGCCGTACTGTAGCAATTTTTTATAGTTCCGGATGAATTTGCCGCTATTCCTCCCGCATATGAATTTGCCGTAGCAAAAGTATTTGTAACCCCTGTTGCTCTGGCACTAGAATATGCATATACCGTGCCCCTTGTGTAGCAATTTTCTATAATACCTGACGAATAATTGTTTTGCACCAAACCGCCGGCATGGGATTGCGCAGTTGCGTCTGATGCCGAAAAATTCGTATCCGCCCCTACAGAGCCGTCTACACTATAGCAGCCGCTGATAGTTCCTTTGTTTGTTATAGCAACAGCCGCCGAAAATGTCGTCATTTTAAAATTTCCGTCTTGCTTGCTTACAGAGTTTTTTATATTTGCTTTTATCAATCCAAGATTACAGACTGTGCCGATGTTTTCGTTAAACAGGCAGTTTCTCAATCCCGTTATCGAATGTCCTCCGCCGTCATAACCTCCACCAAACGTACTTACAGTAGAATAATAAGATGATGTCATATCAATATCGTCTGTCTGCAAAAAATAGCTGTCAGGATAATTCCTGATTTGATTCAGCTGTTCTGCCGTAGATATTAGATACGGAAAATCCTCAGTTCCGCTGCCGCCGTCAAAAATCGTATCGTCAGCAGATGCCGTTATCGCTATTGTCGCTGATAAAACTGAACTTATCATTATAAAAGATATTAGAAAACCAATTACCTTTTTCATAAAAACACTCCCCTTGTCCATATATGCAAATATTATATTTA
>CAJUFV010000258.1 GCA_910585795.1 uncultured Clostridia bacterium
ATAATTCCTCCGAAAGACATCAGAGCGCAAACACCTCAAGCAGTTTTTTACAAAGATGATACTGCAAAAAGACCTCTTCCTCCATCTTCGCATTCGAATATTCGTCAATCATCTTACTGCTTCCCAGCTTCTGTGAAATTTTTTCTGACGCCGCTCCCATAGCCCGCAGTTTTTGTTTATACTCTTCAGAGCCGCAAACATCCTCCTCAACCAAATCTTTAACCCATTCAAAAAATTCTTCAAAAATTTTTTCTTCCATAATTTTTCTCCTTCCATGTGTTTGTTATGCTGTCAACACTTTTATATCATTTATCTGTTATTTAATAGCATTGACGGCATATTTTTTTCATGTTATACTAGGATTATGAGGTGATAATTATGGCAATACACAGTACTCTTTCCGCCATTTTAGGCGCAAAAAGAATAACACAAAAAAAGCATTCAGACACAACAGAAATTTCAAAAACTACTATAAGGTTCATTATATAACGATAAGGTGACTAAAGTCAGTTACAATGTTCTGGATAAAATATGTAAAGCTCTTGACTGTCAAGTGTCCGATATTCTGATATACACACCGGACGAAGACGAATAATATTTTAACATGCTATTAACACAAATAAAATAATTATATAAATAGACACAAAGGTAATGAAAATATTCCGCAGTATTCACAAAACATCAAACAAGAAAACTAAAATCCCAAGAGCTAAGCTCTTGGGATTTTAGTATATTTTTTCCTGTTTTATTCCACAGTCCCGCCGCCAAGCACAATATCTCCGTCATAAAACACAACTGCCTGTCCCGGCGTAACAGCTCTCTGCGGCGTGTCAAAAATAAGCTGAACGCGTCCGCCGTCAAGCGGTATCAGCTTTGCCGCTGCCGGCGGAGCCTGATACCGCACTTTTGCGCTAATATCTATCGGGCCAGACGGAATCTCTCCTGATATAAAGTTTACATCGCCGGCTGTTAGCTCATTTGAAAATTCCATTCCCTTTTCGCCAAGCGTTATGGTATTACTCACCATGTCCATTTTCATAACAAACATTGGTCTTCCGTATGCGCCTATACCCTTACGCTGACCTATTGTATAATAAATCAGCCCCTTATGACGTCCTATCACATTTCCGTCTACATCAAGAATATCTCCCTCTTGTGGTTCATATCCTGAATAATCTTTAATAAACCGTGGATAATCATTATTCTCAACAAAGCATATTTCCTGACTATCTGGTTTATTCGCAACCGCGAGTCCGTATTTCTCCGCAAGAGCGCGCACCTCATCCTTATTATACGCGCCCAGCGGCATCAGTGTATGCGCCAGCTGTTCCTGAGTGAAATTATATAACACATAGCTCTGGTCCTTTTTTGCCGCTTTTGACACACGGAGAATATATCTGCCGTCGGTATCCTGTTCTATTAAAGCATAATGACCTGTCGCGACATAGTCTATTCCCATAGCCCGCGCCTTGTTCAGCATAGCGTCAAATTTAAGATATTTATTACATGCAATACACGGATTCGGCGTTCTTCCATGAATATATTCATCCACAAAATAGTCAACAACTCTATCACGGAACATATCTTTAAAATTCATGACATAAAAATCAATACCCAACTTACCGCATACGCGTCTTGCATCCTCAACCGCGCTTTCAGCGCAGCATCCCTCACGCATGTTTTCGTCATTATCCTGATATGTCCACAGCCGCATTGTCGCACCAATTACATGATAGCCCTGCTCCTTTAACAGCGCCGCTGCAACTGAACTATCCACTCCGCCCGACATACCTATAAGTACACTTTTCTGCTTCAATCCGTTTTCCTCCAATGCAACCCTATTACGAAAATCTGTAGCCTACGCCCCATACAGTCTCTATATGCTTTTCAGACCTCATATCAACTTTCTCTCTCACCCGCTGTATATGTACAGTCACAGTCGACACATCACCTATCGCGTCCATTCCCCATATACGGTCAAACAAAACCTCCTTAGAAAAGGTACGATTTGGATTTTCCGCAAGAAACAACAGCAAATCATACTCCTTTGCTGTAAGCGCAATTTCTTTGTCAGCAACAGTCACCTTGTGCGCGTCCTTATCTATCACCAGACTGCCTGCCTGAATAACATCACATTCACGCTTTGTCAGCGTTTCATGACGTGAAATATGCGCCTTTACCCGCGCCACAAGCTCACTGGGTGAAAACGGTTTTGTCATGTAATCATCCGCTCCCAATCCCAGTCCACGAATTTTATCAATATCCCCGTTTTTTGCAGAAAGAAAAATAACAGGAGTCTGTTTCTTTTTTCTAAGCTCCGTTATCACTTCAAATCCATCAATTCCAGGAAGCATTATATCCACAATTATCAGGTCAAATTCTTCCGACATCGCTTTTTCAAGACCTATCGTACCTCTTGCCGCTATATCACATGCAAAACCGCTGATTTCAAGATAGTCCCTTTCCAGCTCCGCGATTTCCTTGTCATCCTCTATAATTAATATTTTTTTCATGATTTCCTCCGTTTAAATTATGTGTATAACAATTCGGTTTTTATTACAATTCCGTTTTCAAAAACTACTCTGTAAATAACAATATCAATCATTGCGTTGCCAACATAGTATTCATAAAAATACTGATTTAGTATTTTTTCTGTATTATATCCCGCCTGCGCATGATTCGGCTCTCCCAAAAGCCCTATTATTTCATCACCATTCATTCCTTTAAGAGTATATTGACTCTCAAGAGAATCAATCATCCTATATCTTTTTTTTTCATCGCAGCCTATCCATTTTTCTTTTGAAAATCCAGAATAATACTCACAAAAACCATAATAAGCAAATAACACAGTTAATACATAAATAATAGTCAGAATAATTACGGTATAAGCTCTTTTAGGATGAGAAATTTTAATGTATATCGGTGATACTACCAGTATCAATGCTAAAATAACAAAAATTACCTTTATAACAATTGGCATTATATCGTCAAAATCAAGACATAGAAACATAATCCCCGCAAAACCGATACAAAACCACATAACAACAAATATAATATAGCAAAGTATGCTTATTATAATCTGAGATTTTTTCATGATTTCCTCCAGTTATTTCGCCAGCGGCAGATATACCACTGCCGTTGTGCCCTTACCTAGTCCATCGCTCTTAAGCCATATTTTACCGCCATGATTCTCCACGATTTTTTTCGCAATTCCCAACCCCAGTCCGCTGCCCTTAATACTTCTGGAACTGTCCACTCGATAAAAGCCTTCAAACACATTTTTTAATTCATCCTCGTCGATACCCATTCCGTTATCTGTCAGGCATACATAAACTCCTCCGTCACGAATAAATGAAGCAATTTCAAGCGTCGGATTATCCGCGTTTCCATACTTTACCGCGTTATCAATCAAATTTGAAAAGACCCTGTTTATTTTTTCATAATCAACCCTTACAACAGCTGATGTTGTCGGTATATTATTTATAAGAGTCACATTATTTTTCTCAAAATCAAGCTGATAATCCTTGATAAATCCTCTTAAAAATGCGTTTATATCACCTTTCTCAAAATCAAAAACAAGCCTTGAAAGCTCCAGCTTTGAAAATACCGAAAGATTATTCACCATATCGTCAATAACCTCGGCCTTATTATAAATCGTATCAAGATAACGTTTCATTTTGTCCGGCGTATCCGCGACACCGTCACGTATTCCGTCAACATAGCCTTTTATTGATGTAACCGGCGTTTTCAGGTCATGAGATATATTTGCAAGAAGCATACTCCGCTCACGTTTCATATATTTTTCTCTTTCCCCCGCAAGCTTTAGTTCCTTGCGCATCGCGTCAAAATTGCCGCACAGGACGTCTATTTCATCATAAACACTCCCCATCACCTCAAAATCCAGATTACCGTCACGCACATACTGAGCCGCTCTCGCAAGGTCATTTATAGATTTTTCCATACTTTTTGTCATCATACCGGTAAAAAAAGTCGTTGACAGCACCAGCGTAACAGTACATAACAGCAGCCACAGAAGCACATACAGCACCGAACCGGGATTGCTTTCAAAAAATTCTCCTACTGCATGCAAAAGCACCGCCGGATTAAGCAAAGCCGCACGGCTTATCTGCATTTCCTCAACAGGAAATTTCATAATAAACGTTACTAGAAAGCATACTGAAATAACACCTATCATTATAATAGGTGTTATCAGCATTATTATATTATACAATGTAAACCTGCTTTTAATTTTCATATCGGTAAAATCTTGTACTGTATTAATAATCCTTCTTGTCAAATATTATATATGATAACGTATACAAAATCAAGACAGAACCAAATAAAATTCCTACTTTCGCAGACATCGCTCCAACCGGCAGAACACTGCCTATCCATATTTTATGCCACTGCGAATATGCCGTAAAAATCATCTGTCCCAGAGGTGAAACATAAAAATTAAGATACTTAAAGAATATGTACACTACTATACACAGAAGCATTGCAAGTGTAGGACTTTTTGAAATCATATTTATAAATACTGCCATAGCCACCAGCGCCGCGATAGGCAGCATATCTATTAAGTATGCCGCTAATGTCACAGGTACATTTGCCAAACTGTTTCCTGATATAAGCTGTATAACAAAGCATACGACAAACATTGCAAGCATTGCCAAACATCCGATAAAAAAAGCCGCGAGCGATTTTGACGTCATTACCTTAAAACGTGTCAGCGGACGCATAAGCGACGCTTTTAAAGTATCCTCCTGCATCTCACTCGCAAAAAGGTCTGTAACTGCCATAAACACAATAAGAGGAACAAGTACTATAGTTACAAAACCAAGCATTTCCATAATCAGATTACTTTTAATAACCAATTCTCCGCCGGAAATTTTACTTACAAGAACATTGCCGCCTAAACGCAGAATACATATGACCGCTCCGAGTATTGTAATAACAAAATATTTTTTCTTTGTAATCAGCTTTTGTAATTCGCTTTTAGTATTCAAAACCAACGCTCTCATATAAGTACTTCACCTCTTCTATCTTTTACTACGCTAAGAAAATAATCCTCCATTGACGGATGCAGACGCAGCGCATCCTCTGTTGAAGACTGCGCTATCAGCTCACCCTCATACATAACCGCTACTTTATTACAGGTTTTCTCAATCTCGCTCGCCATATGGCTTGAAATAAGGAATGTAACATTTTTTTCATCATTAAGACGCTTTATAATCTCGCGGATTTCGACAACGCCCTCAATATCAAGTCCATTTACAGGTTCATCAAGAATAATAAGCTCGGGGTTCGAGACAAACGCTACCGCCAGTCCCAGTCTCTGCTTCATACCCAGCGAAAATCTGCCTGCTTTATCATTTTTATATGAGAGAAGATGTACCGCATCCAACACATGCTCAATACGCTCTTTTGTTATTTCAGGATACATCGCGGCATGCATTTTGACGTTCTGGTACGCTGTCATATCCTTATAAATTGCCGGCGACTCTATAAGCGAACCCGTACGTTGCATGATAAATTCAAAATTATCATTCAGTTCCATACCGAAAACCTTTATTTCTCCGCTGCCATGCACAAGATTTAAAACAGCCTTCATAGCTGTAGTCTTTCCGGAACCATTTGGTCCAAGCAAACCAAGTATATCGCCCTCTTCAACTGTCAGTGATATATTTCTGATACCACGGTTGTTTTTATAAAGCTTTGTAAGATTATTTATCTCAATTACATTCATTATCTCTCGCCCCTATAACTTATTGATTAATCCTTAATCTGAATATTCACCTCAGCATCCTCACCGCCAATCGCATCTTCTGTGCTGACAGGATATAACTGCTCTATTCCGTTTTCCTCACTATAATCATAGGTCTCCACATTTTTAAGTGTTGAGATATCCACTCTCTGAGGCTTTGTTGTACCGTAATCAGACATGCCCAGTGACATTTCCATACCCAGCTCATGACCCTCGCCGCTCATTGCCGCTACAGCCGCAGCATCTGTAAGTCTGCCTTCCTTATCAACAGTAAATTTAAGAGAAGCATTTTTTACAATAGGATCTGTACCAAACATCATAAGCGGGTCATCACTGTCATTTGAATACTGTCTCATCGACGAAAACATTGCTGAAATACCGGCATTTACAAACTCAGGAATCTGCATTGCGTCAAGACTGATTTCATATGTTGATGAATTATCATCACCAGATACATAAACAATATTATTCTTTAAATCACCGACAACAGTATCGCCGATAAGCTCAACAAACCGTATTATTTTATTTGCTGTTTCTTTGTCTTCTTCATCAGCATCTCCCATAGAGTCACAGCTGGCATTACCCATATACGGCGAATTCTTGTATACGCTTGTGTTCTCGTCTCTGTTGCCGTCCTCATTTATATAGTAATAAGTTGCTATATAATCCTCGTCCTGTTTATATGACTTATATTCTGTAGTTCTGCCAAAATAATCTCCAAATTCATTGGACGTCTCACTTTTTTCACTTCTGTTAAGCTGCACATCTCCGTTTCTGTCATATAATTCATTTACGGTTGTTGATGCCATTTCATTTCCGTCAATAATAAATTTTAATTCGGCCTTCATTGTGTAGTTCTCATTGTTCAAAAGACCTTTGATGGCGTTCTTTCCCACCTCATAGCCGTTTGATGTGTTATAGCTGGCAAATGCTGCTCCTGCAAGTACTGTTACTCCTAAAGCCATTCCAATTGCCATTGTAAGCTTTTTCTTTTTTTGTTTCATATTAATCATTCCTTTCTCCTATATTTTGATGTATAAGGTACCCTATATTTATATTCTAACTTCTTTTCATAACCATTATATAACGGAAATATAAACAATCTATAAACAAATGTAAATAAATTATAAAATTTTCTATGTTTAAAACATTATTTACATATTGTTTCTGAGTAAACACTCTAGCATTTGTGATATACAGGCAAATTCATCATCATCTAAACCACTTACATCAATATTGCACATATTAGTCATACCAATAAGATAATCAGCGGACACACGCAAAATTCGAGCCAGCTTAATAACTTAAAGCTCATCAGAGTCGCAATCAAGGCAGTTTCCATTTCTCTGCGGGGAGTGTTTACTGCTAATAAAGTCAAGAGTACATATCAGTGTAATATGTGCGGTTAAAAATAATAAATAAAGTATTATAAAATGAAAAATTGGATTATTGGCATTATATTAGTCTTAGGAATAGTTGGAGCTTGCGTTGGTAATGAATCAACAATAAATCTTTATAGCTACTATTCAGATGTATACAATCATGTCCACGCGTATAGACGTAATGTCAAAAAACCTTGCTGATGTATATGGTATATCGACGAAAGACGCGAACACAAAAATTAATGAGATTACAGACAGAAAATTAAAATCACAATTAATATATACAATTGCTGTATTATTTATAATATAGTTGTAAACGCATATATTATTTCAGAAGTATAATATCAATATAATTAAAA
>CAJUFV010000259.1 GCA_910585795.1 uncultured Clostridia bacterium
AGCGAATTATGAAACGAACGGCATTTGCGCCTCACAATGAGATTTATATACAGCATTTAAAAACAAATCAGAAGCATAATATGCCTGTGTAGCATTATCATGATGCTTATGAGGTATATATTCAGCTTGGCGGAAAGCGTTATTTATTTTATGATAATATTTGCTATACTTTAGAGCGGGGGGATATGGTTATTTTTGAACCGTTTGATATTCACTATGCTGAGAGTCGGGAGTCGGAATATTATGAACGCTGCGTTTTAAATTTTCGTGAGGATATATTTCATTCTATTATGAGCGATTCAGATGTGCATTTGCTGACTGAAAGAATAAATGGATGTGTCATGCGTTTAAGCGAGGAGCAAACGGAGGAAATGTACGGATATTTCAGCCGTGTTGATGAATATTCAGAGCATGACGGTTTGTTTGCGAAAAAGTTGCTTTATACGGCAGTATTTCAGTTAATCTTAAAAGCAATAGAATATTCTGACGGAAATGTTAAGGTGACAGGGAATCAGGTAGAGCCAAATATTATAAAAGCGTTAAAATATATAGATAAGCATTATAATGAAAATATATCGCTTGATAATATATCTGAAGCAGCGCATATGAGTAAATTTTATTTTTGTAGGAAATTTCATGTTACGACAGGGGCTACAGTTCTTGAATATCTGAATAATGTGCGACTTACGAAGGTGCACAATCTGCTGCTCAGCACAAAAATGAGTATAGATGAAATTGCGGCGGCAACAGGCTTTGCGTCAGCGGTAAATCTTACGAGAGTGTTTAAAAAGGTTTACGGAAGTTCGCCGAGAGATTTTCGTAAATTAAAAAAGCAGAGCTAGACTAAAAATATTGCGGTTATAAATAAACCGCAATATTTTTATATTAAGCAATATTTGTCGGATAATACTTCAAACAAAGCAATAATTGAATGGTTTTATATTTGTGTATTTTATATAATATTTATGAAGATATAATATGAAACTATGGAGGAATTGCTATGAAAAAGATGTTATCATTATTTTTTATTTATGTAATAGCTTCAATGCGGATGACATTGGTTTTCGCGGAGGAAACTGTCTTAAAGGATATTATTCTGTATAGCTGGGATTTTGCGGCTGAACAACAGATAACAACAGATGAAACCGCGTTTGATATGCCGATACTGTCGGAAGGAGCGGAATATAATCCTGACAATGAAAATATACGGCTTAACGCAAAGGCGTCAGCGGCAAGGCTGTCAGTAAAGCTTGAAAATGCGGTTACTGCTGAAAATGAGGAGAATATTATCAATGTGGAATTTGATATGAAATTCGGAAGTATTGATAAACAAAGCTTTACATACATAATTGCGTCGGAGAACGGGGATAAAATAGTAGATTTTCGTTTTGAGCCGTATAAGGATACAGGAACAGCGTATATAAAAATCGGTGGCACTGATGTGTTAACTGATATAACAGACAGTGAGGGGAATGTAATTAAAACAGTAAACCGTCAGATAAAGGACTGTATATCAGCAAAAACCGGCGATGGTATGGGGGCTGAAACAACACATTTCAAGAATGAGATAAATCTTGCTTCAGGTATGGCAAAGCTCTATATTACGAGCGGAAGCAAGTCGGGCGAATTTATCGGCAGTATTGACAGCGGTATTTATGGTGATATTTTTTCATTAGAAATGGCAACGTCAAAATCTAATTCGACGAGACACTCATATATTGACAATATTAAAATTTCACAGCGGAGAAATGTTGCCGCGCCGAAGCCGGAAGAGCTGGTACATTCTATAATACAGCCGACGGATGGAGAATGGACTGTTGTTAACACATCAAAAATGGTTTACGGAGGTCATGCAAGCGCCTTTCTTGTAACAACGGCAAGCGAAGGAGCGCTTGTAAGTCAATATATAACAGATATTGCCGACAGTATAAATGTCAATACGGCCGGCGCAGATGAAATAGAGGTTTCTCCTGTCTATAAATATACGGAGATGAATAATGAAGTGTTTAATTCTGAGGATGGGGTGACTCTTTCAGACATAAATGTTTTAAATGAGATTGAGGACGGACGATATGATATTGCTATTCAGAAGGCAGATGGAAAGCTGACGGATATTTATATAAACGGTGGTATGGCCGCAAACAATGTTGAGCAAACAGGCAAGGGAAGAGGAACGCCTAAAGGCTCGCTTTGTACGATTAAGGATATAAACATTAAAGGCGGCAGTATAAAAATAAACACACAGCGTGACGAATGGAACGGAAGAACATATCCTTTGGCACCGATTTCAGAAATTACAATAAAAAAATGTCCGTTCATTACTAGCAGAAAAACAAAAATAACTATTTTAGGTGATTCGCTTGCGGCTGAATATTATGGCGGACGCAGAGAAAGTGACCTCGGCAGTAATCAGAGCGGCTGGGGACAAATGCTTCCCAATTTTATAGATACAGATAAATACGAAATTGTAAATCTTGCCAATTCAGGACATTATGCTAAAATTCTTTATGAAACTGCTATGGGCGGTATAATAGCAAATTCTGTTGCTGGTGATATTATCATTTGTCAGTGCGGATATAATGACAGGGTTCGTTCTGATGCGGCGGAGATGACAGAATACATGACAAAAATGGCAGAGGAGGCGGCTGTAGCAGGAGTGAGGATTATATTTATATCACCGCCGGCTACCTGTGATGATGAAACAAAATACACAGCATCGGGGAATTATAAAAATCCTATTGATGCGACAGCAGAAGATTATGTCAACACATCATATTCATATCCTGTGAGATATAGTCAGACGGTAAAGGAAACGGCAGAAGCTATTGGAGTGGAATTCATAGATTTATCACTGTTAAGCTATGATTATCTGACAATGCTTTACGGAGCGGATATTAATGAAGCAACAGATTTGTACGTGAAAAATCTTGGTGTAAGTGATAAAACGCATCTTTCATATGCGGGAGCGATGAAATGGGCATCGTATATCGCGCAGAGCCTGTATGACAATGAAATTATAAACGCGCTTAATACTAAGTTTATATATTCTCAGACAGATACGCTCGGAAATGAAATAGTATGCGGTGTAAGCGACACGGAGAATGATACGTTTGACAGATATACGGTATGATATAATCCCCAAAGAGTAGACACAGTAAATAACAAAACACTGAGGAGGAAAATATGTCGTCAAAAAAATTTGATTTAGAAACAAAGATTAATGCAGTAATGGCATATGAAAGAAATG
>CAJUFV010000260.1 GCA_910585795.1 uncultured Clostridia bacterium
AAAACAATTAAATATTACGGAAAATAAATACGTTTAAGAATTTCTTGGACGTATTTTTTTATATTTTAAATTATTTTTAAGGAGGAAAAAACAATGAAGGACAAGACAAAACAAGAAAAAATGCTTACGGAGGGACAAGAACAATTTTTGGCGGAGCATCACTATTTAGTGGAAAACTTCCTGAAGTACAGAGGTTTACCGATGGACGAATTCTACGATGTGGTGATATTCAGATTTCTTAGGGCGGTACAGCAGTATGACGAGCGTGATGATTTGAAACAGTATAAGTTTTCAACTATCGCTAATAATGCTATGCGTTCAGCACTCAGTAATCATTTTGCAAAGGAAAAACGAAGAAACAAAAAGGTACAAATACTTAGTTTGGATTATCAGTTTGAGGACAGCAGCTTAACTCTTGGCGATGTAATCTCGGATGAAAGAGTTGATGTATGTGGCAGCGTGTGTGAGAAACTCAGCCGACCCGTAAAGCGGATAAGGCTTTTACATAGAACTCCATATAAAAATGCGTGTATAGGCGCATTTGCAAAGGAGGCGGCGTGAGTTTTTTAGATGAAAAAAATTAAGTAAAAGTAAAGTACAAACAAAGATTTTTAAGGAGGAAAAAATTATGAGTGAAGAAAACAAAAACATGGAAGAGTTATTACAGGGCGGAATTGATTTAGGCGATATGGAGGCTGTCGGTGCGGCAGACGATCCGTTTGCGAACATAGGCGCAAATGAAGACCCGTTTGCAGGTGTAAATGGTACAGAGGATACATTTGTGGATATAAAGGATGATAATAATCCATTCGCTGATGTGGTAACAGAAGAAGCAACAGAAACGGAGGAAGTCACTGAAACAGGAGCGTCAGATGAAGCTTCTGCAGAACAGGAGACAGCAAAAGAACCTGAAACGACGAGAATTGAGGAAACAGAACATAAAGAAAAGGCGGTTGATAATAATGCGAATGTACAGGATGAGCAGAAAATATCAGATGAAAGCGGCGAACAAAGCAGTTCAAATCCGTTTGAAGCTGAAATCGACAGAGTGGAAACCAAAGCGGCTGAGGAAACCAAGACAGGTTTGCTGAATAAGCCGCCAGTATTCAAGTACGCAGGTGCGACAGAGGATATTACAGACTTATCCCAAACATTTGAAGCTATTCGTAAGGCAAAAGCTGAGGATTTTCCCGAGCTTGAAGACGGGAAAAGAGTAAGCTGGAAAATGGATTATTGCGGTGTTGTAAAGAATGTCGCTCAGCCTACGAAAACTACCATTGCCGAACAGAAGAAGCTTATTGAAGAGTCTAAGGATTTCTTGAACGCTATCAAACGTAAGAAAGGCGATTTTACCTGTAAGGTTATACCCACGGTTACAGCGCAGAAAAAAGGACAAATGCCTGTATATAAGGGTATATTTTCTAATGAGGAAACAGCCTTAAACAGCGGCAAGGCTATTGCGTATATTCCGAGCGAGGATGGAAATGTGTATGAGATACGCAATACTCCCGTTGGCATATTCAGAGCCAAAGCCAAAAAAATAAGAGAATTAACGAAAGTCAGAGCCGGATTTACACCGGCTCTTCCTCTTATTCCGTTTGATATGTTGAGTGAAATAATAGCTTTTTTTCGGTATTTTGCGGACAGAAAGAATGTGTGCGAAGCACTGGTAAACATATATTGGGACGCTGAAAATGAAAGCTATGTCGTTAAGATTCCAAAGCAGAAAGTAGGCGCGGCGGCTATTGATACAGTTTTGCCTGATGTCGAGGATGATTTAATTCATGTTATGGATATTCATTCTCACAACTATATGAAAGCGTACTTTTCGGAAACAGACGACAGAGATGAAAAGGCGACTCGGATATATGCTGTTATAGGGAGGCTTGATAAAATACTGCCGGATATAAAAATGCGTATTTCTGTCGGCGGTAAATTCGAGGAAATAAATCCTATGGATATGTTTGAGTATCCGTTTGACGATTTCCCGTTTGAATGGCTGGACAATGTGACAGAATACAACGACGGAGGTGTTTTAGATGAAGATAAACAGATATAACGGATTTAAGATTATCCTCATCGGCGCAGGCGGTACAGGCGGATATATTGCTCCGCATTTATACCGTATAGCATTTGCTTCGGGATGTGCTGCCCGTATTATTATTGCAGACGGTGATATAGTTGAGGAAAAGAACCTTATACGTCAGAATTTTGCCGCGTGCGATATAGGAAGAAACAAGGCTCAGGTTATGGCGGAACGCTATGCAGGCACATTCGGGATAGAAACAGAATATATCCCCGACTTTATAGAAGACAAAAAGGCTCTGGAAAGACTTGTGGATACTAATCGTTATTATTACAATTCTGAAGGACCGACGGTGATTTTGATAGGCGCGGTTGACAATAACCGTTCCCGTCAGTTATGTCATGAGGTATTTCAAAAAAACCGAAATATCATATACATAGATTCCGGCAACGGAGAGTACACGGGACAGGTGGTATGCGGAGTACGCAAAAATGGGCGCACTATAACAAAGCCTGTCGCGGGAATATACCCTGATATTTTACAGGGCGATGAGAAATTTCCGACGGAGCTTTCGTGTGCTGAGCGAAGCGTATCAGCGCCGCAGAGTATAGCAGCTAATTTGTTTGCATCAACCATTGTCACGTCGATATTGTATCAGCTTATTGTATGCGGCGATTTACTTGTCCGTAAGACTACCTTTTCTTCAATGACAATGAACTCGAAAACGCTTTTGTCAAGAGGAGGTAATCGCTGATGGAGAAATATTATGTTTTAGAGCGCTTTTCGCTTATGAAAACCGCTGTTATATCCGCTATTGACAGTATGACGGTAAAGCGCAAGGCTATTGAGAAAAATCAAAAGAGTAATAACATTCCAAAGGCGCGTGAACTGTATCAGGAGCTTGAAAAAGTTAGAGGGAAATTAGCTGATAATATCTTAAATTTAAAGCTTCTTTTCTGTGAGGCGGATATGGACACTTGCAGTGCATATGCGGATAAGCTATACACGGCAGTAAGTAAATTCAATTTGCTGACACCGGACTATACGAAGTTTATCGGTGCGATTCAGCCGATTATTGATAGTATTCCTGATAATGAGACTACAAATGCGTCTGTTATAGGCAGACTGATGAATAATGTTCGCACAGGATATTATCCGACAGACATTGAGCATGTAAGGCATATAAAAAACGGTATTTTATTTCCTGACGGCAAGCGTATAAACGCATTTGACCCGTGCTGTGGATGCGGTATGGCTTTAAGTGCGTTAATAAGCGGAAAATTAGCAGATACTTATGGTATTGAGCTTGATGAAATTCGAGGGGAAGAAGCAGAAAATTGCCTTGATAGAGTTGGTTTTGGCAGCTTCTTTTATTCAAGAATAAGCAGGGATGTGTTCCATCTGATATTCTTAAATCCTCCGTATCTTTCTGTTATGCAGGAGGGCGGAAGCAGAGCAAGAAGTGAGAAACAGTTCCTTGTTGACAGTCTGTATCATCTTATGGACGGCGGCTTGCTTGTATATATCATTCCGTATTACCGTATGACAAGCGATATTTGCAGAGTTCTATGCGATAATTTAGAGGATATACAGATGTTTCGTTTTTTGGACAGTGAGTTCAGAAAATTCAAGCAGATAGCAGTGATGGGTATTAAGAAGCTTAAAGAAGATGGAAGTGATAAGGTTGAAAATCTTGTACGGTTAGCATCGGACATAGAGCATATGCCGCCCGTTACGGATTTGGAAACAGAGCATTATATATTGCCTGAACAGGAAAAGAAAGTAGACTTGTTTAAAGGCGCTGTTTTTAATATGGGTGAACTGAAACGTCAGCTTGCAGGCTCAAAGTCAATGGATTTTCTCTTTGAGAGAAGTGTTTTGGACGCGCGTGAGAAACGTCCGCTTTTACCGTTGAACACGGGACAAATCGGGCTAATCGGCGGCAGCGGTCTTATAAACGGATACATTGACTGTGGCAGTCCGCATATTCTCAAAGGTCGTATCATAAAGGAAACAAAAAAATATGATAACGGTGATACAATATCTGAAACACATGTAAATAAGATGGTTTTCAATGTGCTGACACCGCAGGGCTTTAAGAGCTTAGCGTAAATAAATCAAAGAAAGGGAAAAAATAATGATAAAATTTACAATATATACACCTCAAGACTATGTAGAAGCCGTAACAAGTCAGCGCTATACATTTGATAAAAATATCTGTGCAGAAATAGGGAAAAGACTTGAAGAAAACGGTTTTAGCAGATTATGGGACTATCCGATTTCAGAAATAGGGCATATAGTTCAAAATAGGTTAAATGTGGTTTTGGTGGATGTATCGGAAATTAAGGAAAACGGTAAAAAGGAAGCAGAACATAGATGGTTTGAGATTCCCGAAGACTTTCATGAAAAAAATAATACGGAGAACAGTAAATTTGAATTAGGAAGAATGGTGATTACAGCAAACGCTAAGAAAGAGCTTGACATGCTAAGCGTACTTCAAATCTTACTGGTTCGCTATATGCAAGGCGATTGGGGAAATCTGTGTGAAAGCGATAAACACTTGAATGACAGTGCTTTGAAATACGGCGACAGAATATTTGCGTCATATACTGATGCAAACGATAGAAAATTCTGGATTATAACAGAAGCCGACAGAAGCGCTACTACTGTTTTACTGCCGGAGGACTATTGATATGGTTACATTAGACATAAAAGAATTTAAAGATAATATAAAAATCTTGGAGGACGTGTCCGTCAGAAAACATACAGGTGGAATACAGTATCTCTATGATACTATCTATTCTGCGATAATAAACGGAAAATATATTCATGTGGGTGATATTGATTTTAGCCGTTTTAGCGTTTCAGAATATGAAGTCTTTTACAATAAAATGATGGAGATAGAACATAACGCCAGAGCATTATGTTCCGTTTTCGGTGAATGTTTACCATGTAATGTATCTGAGGGCAAAGTATTTTTTTAAGGAGTAAAAAGATGGTTGATAATGATTGTATGTTAAGCTTTATCAGCAGGCTAAAGAGGCATTATGATGAATGCGGAGAAAAAGCTTTTGCAGAGTTGTCTTATATGCTTTTGGATGAAGAAACCGAATTTTTATTTTATGAGACTATAAATGAGAGCGATTTTCTGGTTTCTATAGAATATGATGAGAAAAAATATATTTGCAGATACTTTTTTTCGAGTGAGAACATGACAGAGTATTACAAACTTGCGAAAAAGATAGGCAGGCTGAAGGGCTGGAGTAATAAGGAAAACAAATACATAAGAGAGGCGTTAAATTATACATTGAAACGCTTAGATAAAATAGATACATGCGGTTGCT
>CAJUFV010000261.1 GCA_910585795.1 uncultured Clostridia bacterium
AAAAATTGAACAGACAGCGCAGGCAATACTTGACGCAAGGGCGTTATATCCCGATTGTAGTTTAGCCGACATGTATGGAGATAAAATGTACCTTTTCCCTGAATTATTACAGGCGCACCAGCAAAACGACAGAGCCGTAATGCAAGCATACGGCTTTGACATAAAAACAATGACAGAAAGCCAGTGCGTCGCCGAGCTTATGAAAATGTATCAGGAATTGACAAAATAATTGACTTTAAGCAAGACAAAAAATCAGATAACATAGTTGAATACCGGATAGATATAGTATGGAATTTTAAGATAACGTTAATAATTAAAGGCGGTTATACCGCTTTTGAGCTTTTGTTACAAAAACTTAATATTGAATTCATACTTATGCGGAGGTTTTATGTTGACGGACAGGAAATAAAATGTTATAATTACAGTATATATACAGAATAAATATCTGATTTTTTGGAGGTTATTCAGTGAAGATGAGATTTAATATAAGAAGATACTTTCAGGTGCTGGGTGTGTCGCTGGCGGTAGTTATTGCCGCCGCTGCCGTGTGTATGGGTATTGATTTCAACGGTATGAACGGAGAGGAGCAGGTGGATAATACCTCCACTGTTCTGGCGGCTGACGGTAAAATAAACGTGCTTCTTATGGCTGTTGACGTGGACGGGCTTAGAACAGACGCTATGATGCTTGGAAGCTTCGACACGGAAACAAAGGAAGTTCATATAATGTCAATTCCGCGTGATACCAGAATGTATATAGGCAACCGCTATCAGAAAATAAACGCCGCTCACGCTTACGCTACTAACGGCGTGATAGGCGGTCCTACGGCGGCCTGCGAAGCGGTGACCCGCATAACAGGTATTCCTATTAATTATTATATAGATTTTTCCTTTGACGCTGTCGCTCATGTTGTGAATGAGCTTGGCCCTATTGAATTTGAAATTCCTGACCTTTACGGCGACGGTGTCGGAATGGTGTATGATGACCCTGTGCAGAGTCTGCATATAAATCTTCCGCCCGGTAAATACGGCGAGGGGCCTGACTGCGACTATCCTGGACTTGACGGCTCTCAGGCTGTGTGGCTTATGCGATACAGACACGGAAACGCCGACGCCAGCGGTAATTTTAAGGGATATACAAACGGTGATAAGGACAGAGTTGAAATGCAGCAGAAATTTATCAGCGCTGTTGTGGACCAAAAGCTGAATACTTCTCTGATACTTAAAATACCGTCAATCTTTAAGACTATAAGCTCTGAAATTAAGACGAATTTTACGGTGAGCGATGTTATAAAATACTCAAAATATCTGTCCGGCTTCTCCAGCGAGAATATTCATTCTCATGAGCTTCCCGGCAGATTTGATACCGCTTTGATGGACGGATATACGGCCGATGTGTGGGAGGTTGACATTGAGGCTACACGTGAGCTTGTGCAGACTGTGTTTGGTTATCCGGCTGACAATATTACCATTGACAACCCTAACGGAACCAGCGGGGGAGGCTCCTCGACATATAAAGGCTCAAGGAAGGACGGCAATGCCGGCTCCTCGTCCGGAAAAACAGAGTCTGCCGGTTATTCCGGCGGTTCAGAGCCGTCAAAGTCATCCGGCAGCTCCGGTTCCGCTAATTCGTCCGGCAGCTCTGGTTCCATAAACTCGTCCGGCGGTTCTGGTTCCTCGAATTCGTCCGGCAAGAGTGAAGGCTCAGGCAGTAATACGTCAAACGAAGAGGACAGAGGCGGAAGCTCTGAGTCATTGTCCGGTTCCGGAAGCGGTTATGACGAGGACGATGACGCCGGATATGATGATGACGGCGCGGACTATATTGACGAAGATGATGAATAAGGATAAAATTTGTAAAAAAGTCTTGAAATTGTCTTTAGTTTGTGATATACTAGCTAAGTAAATGAATATAATATATTCAGAAAGAGTGGGTTTACCCACTCTTTCATTTGTAATATGAGAATAAATTTGGAGGAAATATGGCTAATAAAACAGAAATAAAAGCCCTTGAAACAGGGGAAAAGACCGCTTCGGAGCAGGGCGTTTATATTGTTGATGTGACCTACAGAAAAAAAGAGGACGGGTATTCTCTTTGTTATTATATAGATAAAGACGGCGGCGTCGGTATTGACGAGTGCGAGGCGTTTTCAAGGGCTGTCGAAGAGGCGCTTGATAAGGAGGATTTTATAGAAAATAATTATACGCTTGAGGTGTCATCTCCGGGAGCCGACAGACAGCTTACAAAGGAACGTGAATTTTTATACTACAGAGGCAGAGAGGTTGATGTTAAGCTGTATAAGGCGGAAAACGGCGTAAAGGAATTTACCGGCGTGCTTGAGGATTACAGAGATTCTGCCGCTATTATTAACGCGGACGGCGTGACAAGAGAAATACCTGTCAAACAGGCAGTTTATATAAGATTATCATTTAAGTTTTAGAATTAAGAGAGGAAGATTTATAAAAATGGAAAAGGGATTGTTTGAGGTTTTAACAGAAATTTGCGATGAAAAGGGTATAAGTCCTGACGTACTGTTTGACGCGCTTGACGCGGCTCTTGTTGCCGCGTATAAGAAAAATTTCAATTCCGCGCAGAATGTTGAGGTTAGTATAGACAGAGAAAAGGGTGATGTAAAGGTATTTGCCAAGAAAGAGGTTGTTGAGCTTGTTGCGGACGACTTGGAGGAGATTTCTCTTGAGGATGCCAGAGCGATTAACGGCAATCATCAGATAGGCGATATTGTTAATATAGAGGTTACGCCCGCCAACTTCGGCAGAATAAGCGCGATGACGGCGAAGCAGGTTGTTACCCAGCGTATAAGAGAAGCGGAGCGAGGAATAATTTACAGTGAATATACTGAAAAGATGAATGACATTATTTCCGGCCCCATAGAAAGAATTGAAAGAGGCAACGTATTTATAGATATAGGAAAAATTGAGGCTATGCTGCCGGAAAAGGAACAGCCTGCCGGTGAGTATTATGAGCTTGGTCAGGTGCTTAGATGCTATGTCAGTGAGGTTAGAAGCAGTACAAAGGGTACACAAATCATTGTGTCAAGAACTCATCCGGGACTGGTGAAAAGACTGTTTGAGACTGAAGTGCCTGAAATCGCCGAGGGGATAGTTGAAATAAAAAATATAGCTCGTGAGGGCGGCTCAAGAACAAAAATAGCGGTTTATTCAAATGACCCGAATGTTGACGCTCAGGGAGCGTGTATAGGTCCAAAGGGTATGCGTGTGCAAAATATAGGCGATGAGCTGCGTGATGAAAAAATTGATATAGTAAAATGGAGCGAGGACCCTGCTGAATTTATTACAGAAAGTCTTAGCCCCGCTCAGGTATTGTCGACGGAGATTAATGAAGAGGAAAAGAGCGCTAAGGTAACAGTGCCTGAAGGTCAGCTTTCTCTGGCGATAGGCAAGTCAGGGCAAAATGTACGTCTTGCCGCTAGACTTACTGGGTGGAAGATTGATATTAGCGCTAAATAAGCGTATACATTCGGTCTGGCGAAAGGAAGATTAATAAATGAAGCACGTACCTGAGCGAATGTGCGTGGCATGCAGAAAAATGTTTCCGCAGAGTGAGCTTATACGCTTTGTGCGTGACAGCGTCACAGATGAAGTAATGCTGGATACTGATAAAAAACGGTTCGGCCGTGGCGCTTATATTTGCAAAAATATTGAGTGCGTAAGAAAAGCGGAAAAAAAACACGGACTTGAACGTCATTTTAAATGTCAGACTCCAAAGGGGTTATATGAAAAGGCGGAGGAATTGATTTGAGTGATAAATTTCTTGGAATGATTGGTCTCGCTAAGCGTGCCGGCAAAATTCAGACCGGCGAGGATATATGCGCGCGCGCTGTTCGCGGCGGATATTCAAGACTTATCATAATTGCATGCGACGCGTCGGAAAATACAAAAAAATCAATGACTAATACATGTAAGTATTATAAGGTTAAATATATTGAAGCGGCAACAAAATCTGAATTGGGTCATTATACGGGGGCAGATTGCCGCGCTGTAGTGTCAATCAATGACGACAATTTTGCGAAAGCAATTTTAGATAGATTTCAATAATCCCTCTGGGACATGGAGAAAGGGTGATGCATATATGGCAGAAACATTAAAACTTGGTGAAATTTCAAAAAATATTAAAATTACCAATAAGGATATAATATCAAAGCTTGCTCAGTACGGAATAGAAGTAAAAAGCTCAGCGAGCGTTATCGGTGAGGATACCGCGGGGCTTATTCTTGATATATACACACAGGCGAACAGCGTTACGGAGGAAGAAATTCTTGAAATGCGTGAAGCAGCGTTAAAAAAGGCCGCTGAAACGCGAAAGAACGCGCGGAAGGAAGAAGAACAATCCAAAGAGGAGAAAACAGAACCGTCCGGCGATAAAATTGAAGAACAATCTATACAGCAAAAGGATGACAGCGCTGAAGGTCAGAGTGTGAAAAAGACTGATGAAATTGACTCTGAAGGTCAGGGTGTGAAAAAGACCGAGAAGAATACCGCTGAAAATCAGGACGTGAAAAAGAAAGAAAAGAAAAGCGCTGATAAACAAATTGAACAGAAAAAAATTAATGACGATAAAAAGGATGAAGCGCATAAGGAAAATACTAAGCATGAAAAGCATAAAAAGGTCGCAAAGAAGCAGTCAGGACAGAAGATTGACCTTAGCATTGTAGATCATTCAAATACTGAGGAAGAATTTGTTGTCAAGACAGAGGAAAGAAAACGTTATGTTGATACACGTCAGACTATTGTAGAGCTTGATACCATTGAATCCAGAGAGAGAATAGAGGATATGGTTTCGGACAATATAAAGATGGATAAAAAGGGCGGAAAGGTTAAAAATAAAAAGGGTCAGAAAAATCGGCGTGAAAAGGAAAAACCGGTTCAGCCTAAGAGAGAAATTAAGGCAAAGGTTATAACTGAAATTGAAATTCCGGAAACGATTACAGTAGGTGAGTTTGCCTCAAAGATGGGTAAGACGGCGGCTGAGGTTGTAAAGAAGCTAATGATGCTGGGAACCATGGCAACTCAAAATCAGGCTATTGATTTTGAGACCGCTCAGCTTATTGGTGATGACTTTGGTATTGAGGTTAAGCAGGAGGTTGTTCTTACCAAGGAAGACATACTTATGATAGAAACGGAGCATGAAGATAATGCGGAGGAGCTTGTGCCGCGTCCGCCTGTAGTTGTTGTTATGGGTCACGTTGACCACGGTAAAACATCTCTGCTTGACGCAATCCGTCACACCAGTGTTACGGATACTGAGGCAGGCGGAATCACACAGCATATAGGCGCGTACAGTGTGAAGCTGAAGGATAGAGTTATTACATTCCTTGATACTCCAGGACATGAGGCGTTTACTACAATGCGCGCGCGCGGCGCGCAGGTTACAGACGTGGCAATTTTGGTTGTTGCCGCTGATGATGGTATTATGCCGCAGACAATTGAAGCGATTAATCATGCCAAAGCGGCCGGAGTGACTATTGTTGTTGCGATTAATAAGATAGATAAGGAAGGCGCAAATCCTGACAGAGTAAAGCAAATGCTGTTTGAACATGACCTTGTTCCGGAGGAATGGGGCGGAGATACTGTATGTGTCGAAATCTCAGCGAAACAGAATATTAACATAGACGGACTTCTGGAAATGGTACTTCTTGTTGCGGATATGCAGGAGCTTAAAGCAAATCCTAACCGTGACGCCCAGGGTACTGTTATAGAGGCGGAAATTGATAAGGGACGCGGTCCTGTTGCGACTATTCTTGTACAAAACGGTACACTTAATGTTGGAGATTTTGTCATTGCTGGAACATCTGTCGGAAGAGTCCGCGCAATGATTAATGATAAGGGCAGACGTGTTAAGACGGCAGGGCCATCAACTCCTGTCGAGATACTTGGTCTTTCGGAGGCTCCGTCAGGCGGCGATACATTTATGGTAGTCGCGAATGAGAAGCTGGCACGTGATGTTGCCGAGCAGAGAAGACATCAGATGCAGGAAACAAAGTTTAATCAGGTGGTCAAGGTGTCGCTTGACAATCTGTTCAGTCAGATTGACGAAGGTAATATGAAGGAATTAGCCATTATTGTTAAAGCTGATGTGCAGGGCAGTGTGGAAGCTGTAAAGCAGTCATTGGAAAAGCTGTCCAATGATGAGGTAAGAGTTAAGGTAATACATGGCGGCGTGGGCGCTGTCAATGAGTCTGACGTAATGCTTGCGAACGCTTCAAATGCTATTATAGTAGGCTTTAATGTAAGGCCGGATGCTGGAGCTGTCGCTTCCGCGGAACAGCAGGAGGTGGATATACGTCTGTACAGAGTTATTTACCAGGCTATTGAGGAAATAGAGGCTGCTATGAAGGGTATGCTTGACCCTGAATATAAAGAGGTGGTAATCGGATACGCCGAGGTGCGCCAGACCTTTAAGGTGTCAAGCGTAGGCACAATTGCGGGATGTTATGTTACACAGGGTAAAATTCAGCGTAACGCTGAAATTCGTATTGTCCGTAATGGTATAATTATTCATGAAGGCCGTATTGATTCACTGAAGCGCTTTAAGGACGATGCAAAAGAAATTGCGGAAAACTTTGAGTGTGGTATTGGAGTGGAAAACTTCAACGATATTAAAGAGGGCGATATTATTGAATGTTTCGTAATGGAAGAAATTGAAAGATAATAAATTTTTGCGGCGTCATTGTGTTTGTAATTATATTATTCTATACAATATTATAAAGAGATGATTGAAAATTTATTGAATTTTTCTGAAAGGAAAGAACATGGCGAGAATTGACAAAATAAATGAAGAAGTGAAGAGGGAGCTTGCGAATATTATACGCGAGCTGAAGGATTCGCGCATTCCGCTTATGACAAGTGTTGTTACCGTGAATGTGACGAATGACCTTCGCTATGCAAAGGCGTATATTTCTGTTATGGGCGATGAAGAAACAAAGAATAAAGCTATGCAGGGATTAAAGAGCGCGTCAGGCTTTATAAGACGCGAGATTGGTAAAAAAATTAATTTGAGATATACTCCGGAGTTTGTTTTTGAGCTTGACCATTCTATTGAGCATGGAGCGCATATTGAAGAATTATTAAATAATATTAATAAAGACTAAGAGAAATTCCTCACCCTGTATTTGCGGTGAGGAACAGCTCTTTTAGACAAGTATTCAGGGAGGTGCAGGCAGTGCAGGCAGTTATTGATAAAATAGTAAAAGCAAAATCGGTTGCGGTATTGCCTCATGTTAATGAGGACGCAGACGCTCTGGGTTCATGCTTTGCTTTTGCAAAAATGCTTCGTAAAATGGGTAAGGAAGCGATAGTTTATGTAAGCAGCAAAGTGGAAGCAAGGCTTGATTTTATCGGTAAGGATTATGTTATATATGACAGCAATGCAGAATATAATCATGATTTGTGTGCCTGTCTTGACTGCGGAGACCTTGAACGTATAAAGGAACGAAGAAAATTATTCGATAAGATAAACAACTCTATCAATATAGACCATCACATGACGAATACAAAATTTGCAGACGCGAATTATATAGATGGTACTGCTTCCGCCACGGGAGAAATACTTGTAAAGCTGTTTAGAGAAATGAACGCTAAACCAGATGATGATACAGCAAGGAATCTATATACTGCCATATGCTCGGATACCGGCTGTTTTAAGTACAGTAATACAAAGCCGGAGACACTTCGTATCGTTGCTGACCTTGTGGAATATGATTTTGACCACGCGGAGGTAGTAAGATTGCTGTTTGACAGCGAATCACTTGAGCAGGCTAAGCTTAAGGCCGAGATTACGGGTAGCATACAGTCATATGACGGAGGTAAAATTTCTATGGTATATGCCGATGAGAAAATTGGTGAAAAGTATGGAATAAGTAAAGAGGATATACCAAATCTGGTTGAAATTCCAAGACGTATAGAAGGAACGGAAATTGCTGTATGTGTAAAACATACTGATGAAGGCTACCGTATAAATTTAAGGTCAAACGGAGCCGCGGATGTTGCAAAAGTCGCCGCGAGGCTTGGCGGCGGTGGGCATATTAAAGCAGCCGGCGCGACAGTTACTGCAGCTTCAAGAGAGGAAGCGGAAAGTATTATTCTGTCTGAATGCAGAAAAGCTCTGGGGGAAATATAATGAATGGGATTATAATAATAGATAAGCCTAACGGACGTACCTCGCATGATATGGTGAATTTTATAAGAAGACTTACAGGAATGAAAAAGGTAGGACATACAGGTACGCTTGACCCGATGGCTACCGGTGTTCTTCCGGTTTGTATAGGCTCTGCGACAAAGGCGGCTGACATGCTGACACTGTCTGACAAGTGTTATATAGCCGAGCTGGTTCTGGGGATGACAACAGATACGCAGGACGCGGACGGAGAGGTGCTGACGGAATGTGAGGTTAACTGCTCTGAAAAGGAAATATATGACGCCGTAGGCAGCTTTATCGGCGAAATTGAACAAATACCGCCGATGTATTCGGCAATAAAGCAGGGCGGAAAAAAACTCTATGAGCTTGCGCGTAAAGGTATAGAGGTTGAGAGAAAAAGCCGTAAGGTTCAGATATACTCGATTGATATATTAAAAATTGATGGTGAGCGCGTTACATTACGTGTATTCTGTTCAAAGGGAACATACATAAGAACTCTTTGCGAGGATATTGGAATAAAGCTGCGTGTCGGAGCATATATGAATACATTGCGGCGCGTGCGGACAGGACCTTTTACAATAGAAGAGAGTCATGAGGTTCGTGAATTGAACGAATTACAGCAGGAAGACAGACTGAATGAGATTATTATTCCTGTTGACCGAATGTTTGATGAATATCCTGAAATTTTGCTTAATCAAAAGCAGGTAAGGAGTATCACAAACGGTATTGCCATGACATATAGCGGCAATGAAGGTCTGTATAGAGTATATGATGAAAACGGCAGGTTTTTATGTATAGGACGGATAAGAGACGGAAAACTGAAATCGGAAAAAGCATTTTGGAATTAATGGTAAGGAGTTGAAGGAGATGGAGATAATCCGAGGCCGGACTCATTATGATGGCACTGTAGCGGCTCTTGGGAATTTTGATGGACTCCATGTCGCTCATATGACAATTATACGGAATGCAATTCGATACGCGGCAGAGCATAATCTTAAAAGCGGAGTATTGCTATTTGACGAGAACACGAAAGGCATAACGCAGGGCAGTATAGAGCTTATAACACCGAATGAGGCGAAGCTTGAACTGCTGGAGCGGGAACGGCTTGATTTTGTTTTTATGGAAAAATTCGACAAGGAGTTTATGAAAAAAACTCCGGAGGAATTTATTCGGTATCTTGTGGATAATCTTAAGGTAAAGGCAGTTTGTGTAGGCTATGATTACAGCTTTGGGTATAATGCTCAGGGAGATGTGGAATTGCTTCGGTATTTTGGCAGACAGTATGGTTTTGAGGTGATTGTTACTGACGCGATAAGTATTGACGGTATACTGGTTGCGAGTACGGATATAAGACAGCTTATAAAGTCGGGCGACATGGAACAGGCGGAGAAATTTCTGGGACGGCGCTACTGTATTGAGGGACACGTTGTAAAGGGGCTGCAAAACGGTACTAAAATGGGTATTCCCACGGCGAATGTGGATTATGACGTTAATATGGCGCTCCCTAAAGAAGGCGTTTACGCGGGAATTACATATGTGGATGGAAAGCGATTAAAAAGTGTTATAAATGTAGGAAGAAATTTGACTTTTGGAGCAAAAAAACTGACAGTGGAAAGTCATATTCTTAATTTTAATGAGAATATTTACGATAAATATATACGAGTAAGCTTTGCGAAGCGTTTAAGGGATGTTGTGAGGTTTAACAGTATTGACGAACTGATAAAACAAATAAAAAGTGATATAATTTCAATATCCGACATGGATTTATAGGAGGAAATACAATATGTTTACTAGTGTAATTCTGGCGGCCGGCATGGGTACAAGAATGAAGTCAAAAATGCCAAAGGTGATACATACAGTTTGCGGTAAAGGACTTTGCCGATGGGTAATAGACGCGTCAAAAGCAGCAGGCGCGGAAACTGTTTGTACAATTATTGGTCATGAGGCTGAAATGGTAAAGGAAAGGCTTGGTGATGTATGTAACTTTGCCTTGCAGGCGGAACAGAAAGGAACAGGCCATGCTGTTATGCAGGCAATTGATGTGATAAAGTCCGCGAAGGGCGAGGTTGTTATTTTAAATGGAGATACTCCTCTTGTAACTGCTGAAACAATAAAGAATGCGCTGGATTATCATAAGTCATGCGGAAATCACGCTACTGTTATTACCGCTGTGCTTGACGACGCGTCCGGTTATGGAAGAATAGTACGCGGCGCTGACGGCGGCGTAAGGAAGATTGTAGAGCAGAAGGACGCGAGTGAGGAAGAAAAAAATATAAACGAGATAAATTCTGGTATGTATGTTTTTGATGGTGAGTCACTCGTATATGCGCTGTCTAAGCTTACACCTAATAATGCGCAGGGAGAATATTATCTGACAGACACACTTGAAATTCTGCTCTCTGCAGGTAAAAAGGTTGGCGGCTATGCTGTATCTGATAATGATGAAATTCGCGGCATTAATGATAGGGTACAGCTTAATGAGGCGGAAAAATTAATGCAGAGACGTATTAATGAAACGCATATGAGAAACGGTGTTACAATACATAATCCCGAAAGCGTGTATATTGAGGATGGTGTAAAAATAGGCTCGGATACTGAAATTTGTCAGAATGTTACTATTAAAAGCGGTACAGAAATAGGCTCGGATTGTGTAATAGGTTCAGGAAGTATGCTTGACAGAGCGTTAATTCATGATAAAGCTGATATATTAAGCTCAGTTATTATTAAATCCGAGGTGGGCAGCGGCACTCATGTTGGTCCATTTGCTTATATCAGACCTGACTGTACGGTTGGTGACAATGTTAAAGTAGGCGATTTTGTTGAAATTAAAAATTCAAAGATAGACGACGGTACAAAGATTTCACATCTTACATATATTGGTGACAGTGATGTAGGAAAACGTGTGAATTTTGGATGTGGTACGGTAACGTGTAATTATGACGGTAAGAAGAAATACAGAACAAAAATAGGAGATGATTGTTTTGTTGGCTGCAATACAAATTTTGTTTCGCCGATTAATGTGGGTGATGGTGTATATATTGCGGCAGGCTCGACTATAACCGAGGATATTCCTGAAAATAGTTTGTCGATTGCGCGTGCGCGTCAGGTCAATAAAGAGGGCTGGAAAGATAAGAGAAGATAACATGGGAATTAGAAGCATTTTGGGGCAGATAAAGGAATCTGCCCTTTTTGGACGTAAAGAGGAGAGCAAACCAATGTATATTATAGCAGGACTGGGGAATCCCGGAAAGCAGTATGATATGACCCGCCATAATATCGGATTTCATACAATAGACTATATTGCGGATAAATACGGAGTGAGACTGTCTAAGCTGAAATTTAAGTCTGTGTACGGAGAAGCAATGATTGCCGGAGAGAAGGTTTATCTTGTAAAGCCGCAGACGTTTATGAATCTAAGCGGTGACGCTATAGCTGAAATGGCTCAATTTTATAAGGTGCCAACTGAAAATATAATCGTAATAAATGATGATATTTCTCTTGACGCGGGAAGAATACGTGTGAGAGGAAAAGGAAGCGCCGGCGGCCATAACGGACTTAAGTCTATAATTTACCGTCTCAATTCAGACGAGTTTCCGCGTGTTAAAATGGGTGTGGGAGCGCCAAAGCATGAAGATTATAATCTGGCTGATTTTGTTTTGGGACGATTTACAAGCGAGGAAATACCTGTTATGGAGGAAGCGATTAGGAAAGCTGAAACGGCGGTATATGAAATAATTAAAAACGGTATTCAGAGCGCTATGAACCGTTGTAACAGTAAATAATAAAGCGAAGGAAATAATATGAATTTTTCGGATATTTTACAAAATTATGCTCCGTACAGAGGAATTGTGCGGCATTTGAATAATACGCCTGTATCTGTTGCAGGAATTGTTGAATCGGCCCAGGGACAGTTGATATATTCGATTTCAAAAGAAAATGACAGCTCTGCGCTTATTGTGTGTTACAGTGATATGGAGGCAAGGAAGCTGTACAGTGATATGGAATTTTACAGTAAAAATACTCTGTATTTTCCTTCAAAGGAATATATATTTTACAATATAGAAACTTCAGGACATCAGAATGAACATTCGAGAATTGCTGTTTTACAGAAGCTGATAAGCGGAGGAAAATATATTGTTGTAACAAGTCTTGACGCGCTGATGCAGTATACGGCTGACAGAGAACAGTTTAAAGGTATGTGTATTCATTTTGAGCTTGGAAAGCGATTTGAGCTTGATGAGCTTGCAAATCAGCTGGTAATTATGGGATACGCGCGTGAGGACAGCGTTGAGGGGGCAGGACAGTTCGCGATACGCGGCGGAATACTGGATATTTTTCCGCCTGACAGCGATAATCCCTACAGGATTGAGTTTTTTGATGATGAGACTGATTCTATACGTGAATTTGACACGTACACACAGCGTTCTCTTGATAAGCTGGAAACAGTTAGTATAGCCCCAGTGTGCGAGGCTCTTATTACAGATGAAAAACGTGATGAAATAATTATGGAGCTTGAAAAGAGAATACGCGGTGCAAAGCGTAAAAAAACGGATGAAAGCGTGTTTATAGAAACAACTCAGTCCGATATAGAAAGCTTCAGAGAGCAGCGGTATTTTCCGTCTGTAGATAAGTATGTGTCGCTTGTTTATGGAAGAATACCGTCAGTTCTGGATTATTTTGATGATAATGACCTTGTGTTTGTGATTGATCCAAAGCGCATACGAGAGAGAGGAAAGACTTTTGAGTGGGAAAAAAATGAGCAGATAACCGAGCTGAAGCTTAAAAAAGTACTTGGAGAGTATAAGGACAGCTTTTATTGCGATTATATAGACAAGGTTAGGGAAATATCAGGGAAAAAACTTATTTCCTTTGATGTGCTGTCACATTCAAATGCGGATTTTAAATATAAGCATCTTGAGACATTTACAACAAAAACCACAGTATCATTTCATGGGAAAATTGACTATCTCTATGAGGATTTAAGGAGCTGGCAGAGTAAGCGTTATACGGTTATTATTCTTTGCGCTTCACGGGGGAGAGGCGAAAATCTTGCCGGTGTGCTTGAAGATAAAGGGATAAAAGCAAGATTTATTTTTGATGATTCAAAGGATGAAAAAGCTGAGTTTGCTGAGGGTGAAACCGTTATTATGCGCGGCGAGCTGAGTAAAGGTTTTGAATATCCTGAAATGAATTTTGTGCTTGTTTCCGACCATGAAATTTTTGATACTAAAAAAAGCCGTTCGAGACGTAAGGTAGAAAATGCCAACAGAATAAAAAATTATACTGATATAAGTGTTGGAGACTATGTTGTGCATCAGACCCATGGAATAGGTCAGTATATGGGAACACAGAAAATGACTGTAGGCAATGTTGCAAAGGATTATTTGAAAATTCAGTATCAGGGTACTGATTGTTTGTATATTCCTATTGACCAGTTAAATTTGTTATATAAGTATGTAGGAAACGCGGATAAAAAGCTCAGGCTGAATAAGCTTGGGGGCAGTGAATGGAATAAAACAAAACAGCGTGTTAAGCAGTCTACTGCTGAACTGGCTGGAAAGCTGGTGGCTCTGTATGCCGAAAGAGAAAAGGCGCGGGGATATGCTTACAGTGAGGATACTCCATGGCAGAGAGATTTTGAAGATACCTTTCAGTATCAGGAAACAGAGGACCAGCTTCGCTCCATTGAAGAAGTAAAAACCGATATGGAAAAAAACAAGCCTATGGACAGACTTCTTTGTGGTGATGTGGGATTCGGAAAGACGGAGATTGCTCTTCGCGCAGCGTTTAAAGCGGTAGGAGATTCAAAGCAGGTAGCTTATCTCTGTCCTACTACTATTTTGGCTATGCAGCATTATGAAACCTTTCTGAAGCGTATGGAGACTTTTCCGATAAAGGTGGAAATGCTGTCGAGATTCAGAACTGCCGCAGAGCAGAAAAAAATTTTGAAGCAGCTTAAAACAGGTGAGATTGATATAATAATCGGAACGCATAGAATACTTTCAAAGGATTTAGAATTTAAGGATTTAGGATTGCTGATAATAGATGAGGAACAGAGATTCGGAGTGGCGCATAAGGAAAGGCTAAAGGAGCTGAAACAGAATATAGACGTGCTTACAATGACGGCTACGCCTATTCCACGAACTCTGCACATGGCTATGACAGGAGTGCGTGATATGAGCGTGCTTACCGAGCCTCCTGAAAACCGCTATCCTGTACAGACGTATGTACTGGAAGATAATCCGGCAGTGATTGCCGATGCTATAAGAAATGAGCTGTCACGTGGCGGTCAGGTGTTTTATCTGTATAACAGAGTAAGAGGAATTTATCGTAAGGCAGAATGGATAAGAAAAATTTTCCCTGATATAAACGTTGCGGTAGGACATGGCAAGATGAAAGAGGACGAGCTGGAAGATATAATGTACGATATGGTAAATGGAAAAACAGATGTTCTTGTCTGTACTACTATTATTGAAACCGGTCTTAATATTCCGAATGCTAACACGATAATTATAGAGGATGCGGACCATATGGGACTTGCGCAGCTCTATCAGCTGCGCGGGCGTGTCGGACGCTCTAATCGTGCCGCATATGCTTATTTGACATACCACAGAGATAGAATTTTATCTGATACAGCATCCAAGCGGCTTCGAGCTGTTAAGGAATTTACAGAATTCGGGTCAGGATTTAAAATCGCTATGCGCGACCTCGAGATACGCGGCGCAGGTAATATACTAGGAGCTGAACAGCACGGGCATATGGATGCTGTTGGTTATGATATGTATTGCCGCCTGCTGAAGGAAAGCGTGGACGAGGCTCAGGGAATAGAGGTAAAGGAGCAGATTGATGTGTCTATTGATATAAATATTGACGCTTATCTGCCTGAAAGCTATATTAGAAATCATAATCAGCGAATAGATATTTATAAGAAAATAGCGGCTGTGGAAAATGACGAGGATAAGTTTGAAATAGAAGATGAGCTTATTGACCGTTTTGGTGATATTCCTATGCCAGTACAGAATATTATTTCAGTGGCGGCGCTTAAGAGTCCCGCAAAGGCTGTCGGTATTTATGAAATATCGCAGAGTTCGGATGCTTTGCAGCTGAAATTTATGCCTGAATATATAGACGCTAATCTTATTATGGGACTTGATAAACAGTTTCCTAAGCGTATAAAGCTGGTGTCAAGTGAAAAGCCGGTTATAAATTACAGAATGAACGGTGACATCAGGGATATACTTGATATTGTAAATAATTTATTAAGTGTAATAAAAGAATTGCAAAATGCGGAAAAATAGGTTATACTAATAATATAAAAAATATGTAAGGAGAAATATAATGAAATATACAAAAATTGCGGCAGCGGTGCTGTCATGCTCACTGCTTATGAGCGGATGCGGAAAAGTTAACTATACGGAAACCATTATGACTGTAGGAGATGAAAAGATAACAGCCGGTATGTACGGCTTTTATTACGATTCGTATAAGCAGATGCTTTCAGAGGAGGAGGCGAAGGAAAAAGCGCTTACACAGTGTGAGGATAATCAAAAGGTTGTCGCTGCTGCGAAGGCCGTAGGTATTGAATTTGATGAAGAGACAGTCAAGGAGGTTGCTGACTATAAGCAGCAGGTTATTGACAGCTATAACGGTGGTTATGAGGATTTTCTAAAGGAAAGCAACATGAGTGACTCAGATGTGGATACGATTGTTTCTGTAAGCTTTTACGCTGAAAAATTACAGGAGCGTCTGGGTGATAAAGAATATACTGATGAGGATAAAAAGGAATATTATAAGGAGCATTACAGACGCGCCAAGCATATTCTTATTTCCACTAAGGATATGACAACGGATGAGGAGCTTCCGGCAGATAAGCAGGAGGAGGCAAAGAAAAAGGCTGATGAGCTTCTTGCAAAGGCTCAGAATGGCGAAAATTTTGATACCCTTATACAGGAAAATTCAGAAGACCCTGGCAGCCAGTCAAATCCTGACGGATATATTTTTACAGACAATGAAATGGTTAAGGAATTTCAGGATGGCGTTGATTCCTTGCAGACAGGAGAATTCACGCTTGTAAAATCTGATTTTGGCTATCATGTTATACAGCGTCTTGCTCTTGATGAAACGCCGGAGTTCTTTGATAAGGGCTTTGAGGAAAAGAAAACGAATGTTGAAGCCGCTCTTGCAAATGATGGATTTAAAAATCAGGTTTATGAGCTTGTAGACCAGTACGACATAAAGACAGAAATTGTTAATCAGGACGCTATTGACAAGGTAGTGAAAAACAGTAAATAATCTATTCAGGAGGGAAGAAAGATGGACGCGGTAAAAAAATGGGCAAATGAAAGAAGAATTGCGGACCTTATTAAGGTGCTGGAGGACAGAGAATTTGACGCGGTTGTCGCAAAAGATAAGGATGACGCGAGACGTATAGTTATGGACATGATTCCCGAGGGGGCAACGATTGCTGTTGGCGGAAGCGTTACACTTAATGAGACGGGTATTCTTGATGAAATCAGAAGTGATAAATATAATTTTATTGACCGTTATAATACTCCAAGCTTTGAGGCTATGCTTGAAAAATATAGAGAGGGTTATCATGCGGATGTGTTTGTATCCAGCACAAACGCGGTTACTATGGAGGGTCAGCTTGTAAACATTGACTGTACGGGAAACCGTACAAGTCAGATTGTTTTTGGGCCGAAAAAGGTTATTATTGTTGCTGGAGCAAATAAAATTGTTGAGAATGTTGAAGAGGGTATAAAAAGAGCGAAATCAATCGCGCCCATGAATGCCAGACGCATTACGCATAAAACGCCATGCGCGGAGGATAATAATATTAAATGTACAGACTGTCACTGTCAGGCGAGAGTTTGTAATGTAACAAGTATTGTTGATGGCTGTCATTATTTTCCCAAGCGTATAACAATTGTGCTTGTACCGGAAACCTTAGGATATTAATATACATATATTAGTTAAAAAACAACGCAGATTAATCTGCGCTGTTTTTTTGGGGAAAA
>CAJUFV010000262.1 GCA_910585795.1 uncultured Clostridia bacterium
ATTTAATGTATTAAATAATGATAACAATAGAGCAAAAACTTATCGTGGAGGAATAAACAAAATGACAAAGTCAATAGAACCCAATATTGCGGATTTAGCTAACACCTGGTTAAAAGAATATGGATTAGATTATAAATTAGAGCAGGAGCCGTTAAATACTGAAATAGACAAGGCCCTTAATGACTATTATTCAAAGAACGGCGGCGCCGGAGGAAATCGTCCTGACGCTAAATTACTGCTCAAGGACAAATATAACCATTCTTATCCTGTTTTAATTGAATATAAGGGATATAAGGACAAGCTGGTCAAGCTGGACGCTAACGGGTATGTAGACAATAAGACCGCGAAAAATGAGCCGAATATAAAGAATATAAATTCGTACGCTGTAAACGGAGCGGTGCATTACGCAAACGCTCTTCTTCATTTTACAACATATACTGATATTATAGCAATAGGAATGACAGGCTGTAAGGGTGAAAACGGAGATATTGAATATCAGATAGGAGTGTATTATGTTTCCAAAAAGAACTTTGGAGCCGGACAAAAGGTAGATGAATATTCGGATTTTTCATTTTTGAAAAAAGAAAATTTTGACGATTTTATCGAAAAAATTAAAACGCTTAGCCTGACTCAAGAGGAGCTTGACCAGCTAAAAGAGCAGAGAGAAAGGGAAATAACGGCCAGTCTGGTAAAGCTCAATAATGACATTTATCAAAACGAAAAGGGGCTTGGAGAAAATGACCGTGTTTATCTAGTCGCGGCCTCAATTATGGCTACTATCGGAATACCGGGAAAAGACGGTGTGTCGCCGCTTGAAAAATCGGACTTGAAATCGTCCTCCGAAGAGGGGAACACTGACGGCGATATTATGATAAGGAAAATCAAAGCATTTTTGGGTAAGAGGAATTTACCGAAGGATAAGAGTGACTTTATCATAAGAACCCTGCAAAATAAGCTGACTACGGAAAATATTAACAGGGTTGAGAATGACGAAAGCCAATTAAAGCGTATTTTTGTAAAAATAGTTGACGATTTGGGAATATACTATAAAATAGGCTTAACAACTGATTTTACCGGCAAGCTGTTTAACGAGATGTATAGCTGGCTCGGCTTTACGCAGGACAAGCTGAATGATGTTGTGCTTACTCCATCGTATGTGGCAACGTTGTTAGTTAAATTAGCGAGAGTAAATAAAGATTCTTATGTATGGGATTTTGCGACAGGCTCAGCGGGCTTGCTTGTGGCGGCGATGAATGAAATGCTGATAGACGCCAAAAACACGATTAAATCTCCTGACGAGCTTGCAAAAAAATCGGCAGAAATAAAAGCTAAGCAGCTATTGGGCCTGGAGATACTGCCTAATATTTATATGCTGGCAATATTAAATATGATTTTAATGGGGGACGGAAGCTCTAACATATTGAATAAGGACTCCTTAAAGGATTTTAACGGTAATTACGGTTTTGAAAATACGGAAAATAAGTTTCCGGCGAACGCGTTTGTACTTAATCCTCCATATTCCGCGCCGGGAAACGGAATGAATTTTGTTGAAAAGGCGTTGAATATGATGAGCGGCGGCTATGCGGCAATTATCATTCAAAATTCAGCAGGCAGCGGAAAAGCGGCGGAATATAATAAAAAAATATTAAAGCACAGCACCCTTTTGGCAAGCATTAAAATGCCGATAGACCTGTTTGTGGGGAAATCAAGCGTACAGACAAATGTGTATGTTTTCAGGGTGGGAGAGGCTCACCAAAAGGACGATACAGTAAAATTTATTGATTTTTCAAACGACGGATATACACGTACTAATAGAAAAAAGGCCAGCGTTAATTTGAGAGATACCGACAGAGCTAAGGAACGCTATCAGGAAGTTGTGGATTTGGTTCGTTTTGGGAAAAGCAAATTAAATATATTTACCGATAAGGAATATTATGAGGGGACAATTGACCCTGAAAGCGGTTCTGACTGGAATCAGTCCGCGCCGATAGATACAACGCCGACATTGGAGGATTTCAAAAAAACTGTGAGCGATTATCTTGCGTGGGAGGTTTCAAATATATTAAAACAGCAGGACACGGAGGCCGAACGCCTGGGAAAATAGAAGCCTCACTTAACGAAAAGCTAAATAATGTTAAGTGGGGCGAGTATAGAATGGGTGATTTGTTTGATATATCAAATACCTTGAGTTTTAATGCTGATAAACTTGTCAGCGGTAGTGAATACGATTATGTTACAAGAACATCTCTTAATCAAGGAGTTTTACAAACAACGGGCTTTGTTAATGAGGAAAATATAAATCAAGCGGGAAATTGGAGCTTGGGATTGCTGCAAATGGACTTTTTTTATCGTAAAAAGCCATGGTACGCGGGACAGTTTGTGCGAAAAATAACGCCTAAATTTGCGCTGAGAGAAAAATCTATTTTGTTTTTCACTGCACTGCTCAATAAACAAAAACCAAAGCTATTATCTGTTCTTGTTAGAAATGTTGATGATACTTTTTTGAATACTATTGTAAGGATACCGACAAAAGATGGAAAAATAGATTTTGATTTTATGGAAGCTTTTATAGCGGAGCTAGAGGCGGAGTATATAGAGAAATTGGAGACGTACTTGAAAGTAACGGGATTAAATGATTACAATTTGACAACAAGAGAACAACAAGCGTTGAATAAATTTGAAAATTTAGAGTGGAAAGAATTTTATATTGGGGACTTGTTTGAAAAAGTTAAGACAAAAAAATTACCTTATAAAGCTGATAAATTACCGAAACAAAAAATGGGTAAGTATATGTTGCCGTGTCTTACCTCAAGCTTTAAAAATCAGGGTCTAAACTATTTTGTGCCAAAAGAAGGAGCGACTGTTTTAAAGAATGTCATATCAATTCCGCAAAATAGCGATGTTTATCGCGCATATTTTCAGTCAAGAGAGTTTACAGTCTTATCTGACGCTTATGCGATTTGTTGGAAATTCGGTGACTTAAAGCCATCACAGAATCAGTATTTGTTTATGGTTTTATGTATTAATAAAGTGACTGATTTGCCGATATATTCATATAAGAATAAATTGGGAGGCTGGAATGTTGTAAAAAACAAATATGTTACATTACCAATTCAAAATGGAAATATTGATTTTGAATTTATGGAAGTTTTTATATCAGCAATTAAAAAGTTGTTTATTAAAGATGTGGTTTTATACAGAAATAAAAAAATTGATACGGCTAAAAAGGTGATACAGTGAAATTGTCATAATCAGATATAATTTTGTTTATAAAAAAAGCATGAAACATTTGTGTTTCATGCTTTTTCATTATAATCAATAATGATATTTTTGTTTTCTGAATTATTCTGCTTTTGTAGTTTGAGCGGCGGCGTTATTTTTCTTCGAGAAAACGGCGGTGCTGTTTTGGTCTGTGCCGGTCATTACTACAGCGCTTTCTCTTTTGTCCTTGTCATAGCCTGTGAGAACAAACAGTTTGAGTGTGTCACCGGCTTTATAAAAGGCGTAAGCGTCGTTATCGCCGTCTTTTTCAAATTTTATTGTTACAGTATGGTCGTCATCAAATTCCCATACTCCGAGGTTATTGCCGAGTGTTCCGTCCGCCTGTAGAATAATTTGTGATGAATGTACAGGCAGGTCCGCGTCAGAGGATTTACATTTACTTACATCATTAACTCCGTCTTTAAAGAGTGTATGACCTACGCTTGATAAGTCCCATGTACCATACAGCATTTCCTTAGGTATTTCCTGTTCCCGCTCGCCTGAGTATACAAGAGGTGAAATAACAGGCCATCCGTCCTCTGTCCACAGTATCTTTTTAACCTGTAAAAATGCTACAGCGTCAGCAACCTTGCGGCAGTGCTGGACGAGATACCACTGTCCGTCGTCGTCCTGAAATACGCTGTTGTGGCCGCTTCCGAGATATTCAATACCATTTCCAAGCCGGAAGGAGCCGGACATCTTATATCCCCACAGCTCATCTAAGCGTCCGCCCTCCTTGATTTGGTCGGAGAATGTGGCGCCTACGGGTCTGTTTAGCTGGTCCAAAAGCTGTTTGTGAGGGTCCTTTCCGGAGAGCACCTCATTCAATGTTTTGTCAGTTCTTGCGACTCTTATGTTATAGTTTGTGCCAAGCCATCCGTAGGAAGTAAACATATAACGGTAACCGGTATCCTTATTGTACACTGTATAAGGCGCTTCCGGCCCAAAAACTCCTGAGGGGGTAGAATACATTCTTGTGCCGAAGCTTTTGCATGAGGACAGAATATCCGCGTCCGATGTGTAGTTAACGCCTTTTACCAGGCCTGTGTCTGTATCAAGCTCAGCGGCATGAATACCTCTCCAGAAGGAGCCCCAGATAAAATAAGTTTTTCCGTCGCTGTCGGTAAAGATATTTGCGTCTATAGCGTTAGTGTTGTAGCCGTTTTCTTCCTTGCTGGCCAGAACAACACCGCAGTCAAGTGTTTCTCCGTCCCATAGCCCAGGAGATTTGGCTTTTACAAGATTTATGACAGAATTTCTGCCGCCTATACCGCAGGAAACAGAAAGATAAAACCAGTAGGGATATTCATCTCCCTCTTTATATAGTATATCCGGCGCCCAGTAAGTGCCGTTGGGATAAGAGGGGTGTACATTTCCGTCTTTGTCCGTGTATGTATCAGGATAATTTGCTTTCAGGAATTTATATGCTTTTTCCGGAACTGTGACTGCTTTTCCTGTATTATTAGATACGCTTGGCTTCGCGTCCGAGGGCGCTATGTCCGCTGATGTGTCAGAAGTATAGTCATATTTTTTCCAGTCAATTAAATTGTCTGACACAAATACCAGATTATGTGATGAATACGCGTAATATTTTTTACTTACAGGGTCTTTGAATATTGTCGGGTCATGCGCGCCTTCTGTGGTGGCTATGCTGTCCGCCGGCGTGGCGTCAGGAAATGATACAGCTGATACCGGCAGATAACCGGCTTCATATACAGCGGGCTTCGCTCTGTCCGTTAAATCCTGAAGCGTAATTTTATAGTATGAAATATTATCATCGGCTTTAATATTAACTGTAAATTCAGTACTTTCCAATGAATTAAGCTGTTTTTCGTCTGATAAAACAGGAATATCGACGAACGCTCCAGTCTTGCTGAAGCCGACTACATTGAGGCTAACGGTTCTTTCCGTGGGAAGATAATTTGTAACAGTGGTTTTGACGGTTACAGAGCTGTCAGGCGTAATTTGGAAAACCTTATCGTTTTTTAAATCGGGAATAGATTTTATACCGTCCAGAGAATCCCATACAAACGCTTTGACAGTATCGCTGTCATTTTTCTTTACATCATTAAGCGTAACAGAATTCACGCCTATTGAAAGCTCCTTTTTTTCTGATTTCACATTGGACAGTATGCCGTTGTTATATGAAGCGCCGATAACGGCAACGCTTTTTTTGTTATTTGACGGTATTGAAATATTGACGCTTTTACCGTTTTCGTTATATGAAATTTCGTTATCGGAATAGAAGTGAGTGCTTATTTCAAGACAATTCTTTTCTTGTATAGGCTTTTGCTGTTCCCATTCGACAGCCTTCGCGCTAAGAAGAGCGATTTCATCTTCATTTAAGGCTTTTCCGTATATCCTGAAATCGTCAAGCATACCGCTGAAGCCTTCGCCCTGCTGCCAGTTGCCGTGTCCAATCCAGGTTGAAGCGTCAGCGGTCATAAGCGCTTTTATATCCACTGCGGCTGTGTCTGAAGCCTCCAGCCTGCCGTTTACGTATATTTTTGTGCCGTTTGCGGTGTATACAACAGTAAGATAATGCCAGTCCTTATATGTACCGCTTGCTGTGACACTGCTTAGTCTGGAGCCGCTGTTATTATAGCGTTCAGCGGTAAAGGCAGAAGGGGTGGCAAGCATACCGAGATATTTTTCATTGTTGAATATCTGCTCCCCGTCCACAGGAGTTGTCATAAAAGGCCACATGCTGTCAGGCTTAATCCAAAATGAGAAGGTGGCGGCTTCTTTTCCAGCAAGAATACCTTTAGGAAGCTCGAGATAATTACCGGCGTTAGCGGACGTAATATTAAGCGCTTGGCTGCTGCCGTCGTAGTTATCGGTATATCCGACATCGCCGTGCTCCTTGACTATGCCTCCCTTTGAAGCGGTAAATGAGCCGGAGCCTGTATTTGGTTCGTCAAAGGTAATATTAACAAGAAGCTCGTCTTCGGGAAGCGTATCCTCGGCTAATACCGGAAACACTGCGGTACTCATAAGTACGGACGCTGAAAGAATACCGACGATAAGCTTTTTAAATATTGCATTCATAATTATTCCTCCTTAAAGATATAGCATTACATATATTATATCAAATTTAAAGGGGAGTGTAAATGATACTGTGGAAATATAGCTAAATATTTGCTCATAAAACACTGATTTTTGAATATTATGAAAAGGGAGGAATAGCAAATGAGAATTAATGAAGCAGTAAATGAAAGAAAGAGTAATACGGCGTTTTATGTACTGGCGATTTTGTTACTTGCGGCAGGGGTTGCGGCCGGCAGTCTGTGTCTTGCTAAAGGCAGTGAGGAAATGGCGGAGCAGATAAAAAATTATATAGGGAATTTTTTTGCCAATTTTAGTGAGACGAGAAATAATATGGCAGTATTCCGTAATTCGCTTACAGCAAATCTTATAACGCTTGGTATAATATTTTTTATGGGATTTTTCCGCTTCGGATGTATTGGAACCGGAGCGCTGTTGGTGCGAAAAGGTTTTATAATGGGGTTTACATCAGCGTCATTTTTTAAATTTTATGGCGCGAGAGGATTGCTTGTTATGCTTTCCACAATGCCTACTGTGCTTATAACTGTGCCGGCAATGCTGGTATTTTCGGCTGTCAGCGTAAATTTTTCTATTAACAGAGGAAAAAAAGAAAAAAATTTAATATTTTCTTATATTTTTTTTCTTTTTCTTATGATTTCAATATTTTGTGTCGCGTCGCTGTCAGAGGGATTCCTAACCACAACATTTATGAAATGGCTTTCGCCAAAAATAAACTAAAATGTAAAAATATGGTATAAAATCGTCATAATATGGTTAACATAAGAAAAATTAGGTATTTACAAATGAGAAATTTATGATATAATAACAATATTGAAATGGAAATGTAATATTTCTGAAATATATGTAAACCCACAGTAAAATAGGAGGCATACACCAAATGAATACGTACGTAGAGGAATATACCAGCTTTATGACAAATGTACGGCATAAGTCAATGAACACGATTGAATCGTACAAGCGTGACGTCACTCAATATATTACATATTTGAGCGACAGCGGAATAAAGGACGCCGCTCTTGCGACAAAGACGACGATATTGTCATATCTGCTGCTTTTACAGAAAAGCGGAAAGGCAAGCTCAACCGTTTCAAGGACACTTGCTTCACTGCGTTCATTTTATCTGTTTATGATGCAGAATGGAGCTGTAGCTGTGAATCCAACGTCAAATCTGGAGGCTCCTCATGTACAGAAAAAAGCGCCTCAGATACTCGCCGGAGGAGAGGTGGAGAGGCTTTTGCTTCAGCCGGATACAAGTGATAATAAGGGAATAAGAGATAAGGCTATGCTTGAATTGCTGTATGCTACCGGAATACGAGTGAGCGAGCTGATAAATCTTGATGTTTCAGATGTGAATATTTCTATGAGCTTTATCAGATGCAGCGGAGGAAAAAAAGAAAGAATAATTCCTATGGGTCATGAAGCAAAGACGGCAATAAGCGATTACATAAAAAATGCCAGACCGTTTATGATTAAGGATGAAAATGAAGCGGCGTTATTTGTAAATTGCGCAGGAGTACGTATTTCACGTCAGGGCTTTTGGAAGCTCATTAAGCATTATAGGAATGAGGCGGGAATACAGGCGGAAATAACACCTCACACATTGCGTCATTCATTTGCGGCGCATCTCCTTGAAAACGGCGCGGATTTACATTCGATACAGGAAATGATGGGACATGCTGATATTTCTTCAACACAAGTGTATTCCAGAGTGGTAAACAGTAAAATAAAAGATGTGTATGCGAAGGCTCACCCGAGAGCGTAGCTGTGACGGCGGATTTGCATGTATTATTGAAATTTCCTGCGGAATCAAAAAAGCAGTCATAACTTTTCGGTATTAAAAGCAAAGCACAAATCTTGCTATTAAATGAATAGAAAACCATAAAAAGCATATTATAAATTCATACAACAAAATCTCTAAGGAGGAAAACGAGTATGAAGAAAATAATATGCTTTTTAATTTGTGCATGTTTTATGATGCAGGGGTTGCCTGTGCTTGCGGAAGGGGAAAATAACAGTACAGAACTTGGAATAAACGCGAGAAGCGCGGTACTAATGGAAGAAAGCAGCGGAGATATTCTTTATGAAAGCAATCCAGATGACAGAGTGCCTATCGCGAGCGTTACAAAGGTAATGACTATGCTTCTTATAATGGAAGCGGTAGACAGCGGAAAAATCACTTTGGATGATATGGTTAATGTCAGTGAAAATGCTATGAGCTACGGCGGAAGCACCATGTTTCTTGAGGCCGGAGAACAGCTTAGTGTAAATGATATGTTAAAGGGTATTGCAGTTGCCAGCGCTAATGACGGCTGTGTGGCAATGGCTGAATATCTGGCTGGAAGTGAAAGCGCGTTTGTGGAGCAGATGAACGCAAAGGCTAAGGAACTTTCTATGGAGAACACTCATTTTGTAAACACAAACGGTCTTGATGATGATGAGCATTATTCGAGCGCGCGGGATGTTGCAATCATGTCAAGAGAGCTTATAAAGCACAAGACTATATTTAATTATAGTTCAATTTGGATGGACACGCTTCGCGGCGGCAAATTTCAGCTTGCTAACACAAATAAGCTGATACGATTCTATGAAGGCGCTAATGGTCTTAAAACCGGTTCAACCTCAAAGGCGCTGTGCTGTCTGAGCGCGACAGCAAAACGCGATGATATGCAGCTTATAGCGGTTGTGTTAGGTGCACCTACCTCAGCGGAAAGATTTTCATCAGCAAAGTCTCTTCTTGACTATGGTTTTGCGAATTATTCTGTAAATACTCAGGTTACAGCTGGAGATGAGGTAGACACAGTTAAGGTGGAAAAGGGAATAGAGGATGAGGTACGAGTAGTAGCGGCTGATACTTTTTCAATGCTTGTTAAAAAAGGCAGTGAGGGAGATGTCACAAAAGAAGTAATAATGGACGAGCTTATAAGCGCTCCGCTTGAGGCGGGACAAAAAATAGGTGTCATGCGTATAAGCAGCGGAGATGAAACGTTAGCGGAAATTGACCTTAACACAGCTAATGCGGTTGAAAAAAAAGGTATAGGACTTATTGTAAAGGAATTTTTCCGCACATTATTTTATGGAAACAATAAAGCAGTGGCAAATAGTGATTCTATCTGAAAATAATGTTTATATGCTGTTGAAATCAGCGGGAATTTAGTGTATAATAATTAAGTATATTTATTATCCGAAGGGAATGAATTTGTAATGAGAAAATTAAGCTCGCTGATTTTAACAGCATTGATATGTATATCTGTATCAGTTCCAGTTATGGCAGTAAACAGCTCCTTTAAGACGCAGATAGAGACGTATCCTTGGGCAAAGGAAAGTGTGGAGTACTGCTGTGATAATGGTATAATTGAAGGTGATGAATTCGGAGACCTTGACCTTGGAGGGAATATTACAAGAGCCCAGATGGCAAGAATTTTTACTGATGCGTTTGATTTGAAGAGCGCGGACAGTACCGTGTTTGATGATGTGAAGAAAACGGACTGGTTTTATAAATATTCACTGACTGTACAGAATGTTATGCCAAAGAGAAATATTAATTTTGATGGCGGTGAATATGTAACGCGTGAGGAATTTGCGGCAACACTGGTAAAGGCAAGCGGAGGACAAGCGGCAGCTAGTTATACAATAACTAATTATAGCTTTGAGGATGCTTTATCTGTGGATGATGCTTATAAAAATTTGCTTGAAACAGCAGTGGTAAATTTGTATATGCTTGGTGACGGCGGAAATATAAGACCAAAGGACTTGCTTACACGCGCGGAAGCATGCAGCTTTTTGTATCGTGTAATAAAGCCTGAAGCCGGCAAGGTGTCTATAACAGGCGAGGCTCAGGTGTCACTGGAACAAGCGACAGCGTGGGCAAAATCAAAGGGGGCGGCAGACCGGTTTATTGATGCTGCCCCGCTTTACTGGCAATATGGTGAGTTGTTCGGCATACGTCCGGAGGTTATGTTTGCTCAGGCAGGTAAGGAGACGGCTTATGGAAATTACGGAGGAGCGGTTTTGCCTGAAATGAATAACTGGGCAGGAATAAAAATAAAAAATCCTGAGGGCGACAGAACGGAAGACCACGAAACCTTTACTACGCCTGAGGACGGTGTGAGGGCGCATTTCAATCATATGAGCGCATACGTGGGAATTGCGCCTGTCGGGGAGCCTCATGAAAGATATTATGTTGTAAAGACTATTGCGTGGGCGGGAACTGTTAAATTTGTCGAACAGCTTGGCGGCCGATGGTGTCCGGATATAAATTACGGATATGAAATACTTGAAATGATAGAAAATATGAAGATGTACTAAGGAGCAATCAATGATACTGCTTAATGGAAGTAATATAAAGAAAATGTTTCTTGAAGAAACTCTTTTTGAGAATGTATCGTTTAATGTCGACAGCAGTGATAAAATAGGATTTGTAGGCGTAAATGGCGCGGGTAAATCCACTCTTATAAAGATTATCATAGGTGATATGGATTATGACGAGGGAGAAATATTTAAAAATAAGGACTTGCGTATAGGTTATTTGGACCAATATTCGGTAAACGGAAGTGAAAAAAGCATCTGGGACGAGACCTTGACAGTATTTTCAGAGGTTATGGAGATAGAAACTCAGCTTGATGAAATCCGTTTTGATATTGAAAATAAAAACGGAGATATAGACGCTCTTGTAAAAAAGCAGACTGCGTTGCAGGAGCGCTTTTCAGAGCTTGATGGTTTTTATTATAAGTCTAAAGTCAAAAGTACACTTACGGGACTGGGATTTTCTGAAGAGGAATTTAGTATTCGTGCTGATAAGATGTCAGGAGGACAAAAAACACGTGTGGCGTTGGGAAAAATACTTCTTTCAGACGCTAATTTGCTTTTGCTTGACGAGCCGACTAACCATCTTGATATTGAATCTGTGGAATGGCTTGAAGACTTTTTGAAGAATTATAATGGAGCATTTATCGTTATATCGCATGACCGTTATTTTCTCGATAGGGTTACGAATAAAACCTTTGAGATTGAAATGGGGCAATTTCGTTCATATAATGGAAATTACAGCTCATATATGGCACAGCGTGAGATAGACAAAAAGACGGAACAGAGAAATTATGACAATACAGTGAAGGAAATAAAACGTCTTGAGGGTATTGTTGAACAGCAGAGAAGATGGGGACGTGAAAGAAATTTTATTACTGCTGAAAGTAAGCAGAAGGTTATTGATAGGCTTGAAAAGACACTTGCGGCGCCGGCAAAGTCGCCGGAGGAAATGTATTTTTCGTTTAAGGCATGCGCGGGCGGTGGACAGGATGTGCTGGAAACAAACGCTCTTAGTATGGGTTTTAATGACAATAATCTTTTCTACGGAGTAGACATGCTTATAAAAAAGGGAGAAAAGGTGTTTCTTTTGGGGCCGAATGGCTGCGGCAAAACGACACTGCTTAAAATAATAACCGGAGAATACGAGCAGACAGAGGGTGAATATACAGTCGGCGCTAATATCCATATGGGCTATTATGACCAGATACAGGAGAATCTCCATATGGATAAGACGATAATAGATGAGGTATGGGACGAGTATCCGAACCTGACACAGACTGAAATAAGAAATGCGCTTGCGGTGTTTTTATTCCGTGGTGAGGATGTGTTCAAGGAAATACATAAACTGTCAGGAGGAGAACGCGCGCGGGTAGAACTTGTCAAGCTAATGCTGAAAAACGTGAATTTTTTGATAATGGATGAGCCGACTAACCATCTTGATATTGAATCGCGCGAAGCTCTGGAAAGCGCGCTTAAGGATTATGACGGTACAATGCTTGTAGTATCGCATGACCGTTATTTTATAAACAAGCTTGCGGACAGAGTATTATATCTTACTTCGGAGGGTATAGACAGCCATAGTGGTAATTATGATAGTTTTTCGATGCGGGGAAGGGCTAAAGCTGAAAAAAATGTAACAAGTAATGCGGTGGATTATAAGGAGCAGAAGCGTCTTGAGGCAGAAAAGCGAAAGATAATGAATCGTTTCAATAAGGTCGAGGAGCTTATAGAAGAGATTGAAAAAGAAATTGAAGGTATTGGTATTGAGATGACAAAGCCTGAATATGCGGCAGATTTTACAAAGCTGGCGGAGCTTTCGCAAAAATCTGATTTAAAGAATTCGGAGTTAGAAATGTTAATGGAGGAATGGGAACAGCTGCAGCTTACAATAGAAGAAAGAGGTTATGAGGTATGAGGGCGGTAGTACAGCGTGTGACAAATGCTGATGTAAAGATAGACGGTAAAGTAAACGGAAATATAGAAAATGGTTTTGTAGTGCTTTTGGGAATAGGAAACGGCGATACAGCGGAGGATATGAGATATATTGCTGATAAAATTATTAATTTGCGCATTTTTTGTGATGAAAATAATAAAATGAATTTAAGTCTCACTGATGTCGGCGGAAGTATACTTGTAATATCTCAGTTTACATTATATGGCGACTGTTCACATGGCAGGCGTCCGTATTTTGGAGAGGCAATGGAGCCTGTCGGAGCAAATGAAATGTATGAGGATTTTGTTGCGTATGTAAAAGGGCAGGGGATACATACTGAAACAGGTAAGTTTGGCGCGGATATGAAGGTTACACTGACTAATGACGGCCCTGTAACGATTATATTAGAAAGTAAAAGTTAGTTGTAGGAGAAAATTTATGTATGATACGCTTTTAACATTGGAAAAGGATTTTTTTAACTTACAGTACATATCTGATAGAGAGTGGCTTGATAAAATATTGCATGATGATTTTCGCGAGTGTGGCAGGTCAGGAAAATTGTTTGATAAATTTGATACTATGGAAGAATTGCTTCAATGTGATTCTGACAGAGATATTGTAATTTGTGGGTTTGAGTGCGTGGAAATTAATTCCAATAGCTGGCTTGTACATTATATAACGGAAATCGAAGGAAAGCAGTATTATCGTACGTCTGTATGGGTAAGGGAACCCGATATGAAGCTGTTTTTTCATCAGGCAACAGAATTGAAAAATATATAAATATATATGAAGATA
>CAJUFV010000263.1 GCA_910585795.1 uncultured Clostridia bacterium
TACTCCATACAAAATACTCATTAATTATGGCAGATATATCTTTTCTTATAACATGTCCGTTTGCCGTGCATATAATATTTATATCAAGTACAGATATTTTTTGGACCGCTTTATGTACAAAAGGCTTAAACGGGGACAACATATTGTTAAAATATTTCATCATTTCTGACTTGCTGTAGTCTGAAATGTACGAAGAAAATAATCTTCCGCTGAACAGTGCTTTCTCTTTTATGGCATATGTACACATTGTGTCGGGCCATGGCAAGTTAGGAGCGGCAGTGAAGCGTAGAACTTCTCCCTCACCCATGTCAAGCTCACCACCGTTTTTTGCGATATGTTCTTTAAACGGAATATTAAGCATTTCTTTAATGTGTTTTATAGCCGCAACAGTTCCGACAATCTCAATATCAGGATTAATAGACAATATTTTTCTTATACTGCCTGTAAATTCATTACCAGTATAATTGCATATAAGGTAATCAACAGAGGATATAGGCAGCAGAGTTTCAACCGCTTTAATATATTCATCTGAAAAAGCTTCGTTTACAATATCTATCAAAGCTGTTTTCTCTCCTTTTACAATATACGCGTTGTTTGTTACTGTATTTTTATGGTCAGAAAAAAAATCACTGTGAGCACTACCGTCACTATCGTCTATACTAATATAAAATATGTTGTTAGTCAATTCTATCATTTTTGATTCACCATTATTTACAAACAATTGATACCCAGTCTTTACGGTGATTTATAGCAATAATTTCAAATCCATTTTCAATTAATGCAATTTTAACATCATCAAGTCTGTCCTCAATTATTCCAGAAGTAATAAATACCCCATCCTCCCTTATATATTCCTTTGCTTTCGGAGCCAGTCCTATTATAACATCAGCAACAATATTAGCCGCAATCACGTCATATTTATTTATAGATATTTCTTTTTGAATATCTTCATCTGTAACCACATTTCCGGCAAGAACTTTATACTTAGATTTATCAATACCATTTCGCGCAGCATTCTGATAAGCCGTATCAACAGCATTTGGGTCAATATCAACTGCTACAGCTTCTTCCGCTCCAAGTAACAGTGAAATAATTGATAAAATACCGCTTCCACAGCCTAAATCAAGCATTTTAACTCCGGGTACTATGTATTTTTCCAGTGATTCAATACAAAGCTGGGTTGTATAGTGAGAACCTGTTCCAAAGCTCATTCCCGGCTCAATATTAAATACAATTCTGTCAGTAGGCTTCGATAATTCCTCCCATTCAGGTTTTATCATAACCTTTTCTCCAATTTCCATGGGATGAAAATATTGTTTCCAGTTATTTGCCCAGTCTGCCTCAGTCATATTATTTGCTTCAAATTCCAGTCTGCCAAATTCACGGTTCTCATCCAGTATTTTAAGCTCTTCCAGTGTTGATTTTATTGCAATCATAAGCTCATGACCAGCGTTATCATCGCTTACATATGTCTTTACACAGGTTTCGCCTTCCATCTTCTTTACTAAATCATCATCAACATAATCCCAATATTGTCTGTTATTTTCAAGAAAATCCTTAAAGTCCTTCTCATCTTCTATTTCAAGCCCGTTTATACCAAGCTGGTATAATCTTCCGCTTACAGGCTCTATACCTTCTGATGTGGTAAATATTGATACTTTTATCCAATTCATTTTTATCCTCCAAAAATTAGTTTATCCGCAAAAAGCAATACCAAAATGATATTGCTTTAATGTACACTAATCCAGAAAATCTTTTAATTTTTTACTTCTGCTTGGATGACGAAGCTTTCTAAGCGCTTTCGCCTCAATCTGCCTGATTCTTTCACGAGTAACCTCAAATTCTTTTCCTACTTCCTCCAAGGTTCTGGCGCGTCCGTCATCAAGACCGAAACGAAGCCTTAAAACTTTAGCTTCTCTCGGTGTAAGAGTTTTTAAAACATCACCAAGCTGTTCTTTCAGCAGTACAAAGCTTGCCGCTTCAGAAGGCGCCGGAGCATCATCATCGGGAATAAAATCCCCAAGATGGCTATCTTCTTCCTCGCCTATAGGCGTTTCCAGAGAAACAGGCTCCTGAGAGATTTTTGAAATTTCACGCACCTTGTCTACGGACATATTCAGTTCCTTAGCAAGCTCTTCTGGAGTAGGCTCTCGTCCCAGCTCCTGAACAAGCTGACGTGATACTCTTACAAGCTTATTGATGGTTTCAACCATATGCACTGGAATTCTTATAGTTCTTGCTTGATCAGCAATAGCACGTGTTATCGCTTGTCTTATCCACCATGTAGCATATGTCGAAAATTTATAGCCTTTTGTATAATCAAATTTATCCACTGCTTTTATAAGCCCCAGATTACCTTCCTGAATCAAATCAAGAAATAACATTCCCCGTCCAACATATCTCTTTGCAATACTTACAACTAAACGAAGATTAGCTTCCGCAAGGTTTTTTTTAGCCTTTTCACCGTCTGTCGCGCTCCATTCCAGTTTTCTTCTTGATTCTTCTGAAAAAACTTCATCTGCTTCCTCAAGCTTATATCTTGCCTCTTCTCCGTCAGACATTCTTTTCGCAAGAGATAATTCCTCTTCTGCTGTAAGAAGATTTACCTTACCGATTTCCTTTAGATACATTTTTACGTGGTCATCTATATTGATTCCCTCAGGAACAGAAAGGTCCTCCAGTTCTTCCTTGCTAACCTCTATTTCTTCAAGCTCCTTGTCCAAGTCTTCAACAAGCTCAATACCCTCTTTTTCAAATCTATCATATAGCTGCTCAATCTCTTCAGGTGTTATTTCAATCTCTTCAAAGGCATCTATTATTTCCTTATAAGCAAGAACCCCTTTTTTCTTACCCTTTTCAATAAGTTCTTTTTTTATTGCCTTTTTTCTTTCAAGCATTATTATTCCTCCCAAGTATTTTTTTCTTCAAGCACCTTTTCACGTTCTGCAAAGAGCTCTGCAAGTGCCGCCGCATTTGTTTCGGAATTAATCCTTATATCCAGTTTTTCTAATTTTATTGTATATAAAAGCTCTCTGACGGTTGCCTCGTCTTCGCTGTAAACTTCAAGATTATAAAAAACAGCCGATGCCTCGCTTATATCGTCACCGCTAAACATATTTAACAACATCGCAGGGTCTGGTGATATGTCATTTTGATAACTGTCATAAACGGCTTTAGCCAGCCTTCTGTAAACATCTGTTGAAAATTCATCCGGCTGTATTTTATCGCACACGGATTTATACAGCTTTTTGCTTTGAGATATAAGACCCATAAGTCTTTTTTCCGCTTCCAGCAGACTGCCTGTCGCTATGTTTTTTTTAATTGCATTTTGTTTTTTCTGTTCATTTTTTTTCTGATACTCTGTTTTGGACGGTATACGTCGGTAAGAGCCTTTAGAAGTTTTCTCTTTATATTTGCTTAATATTGCATTGCGGCTTATACCTGTATCTTCCGCCACTTTAGTTATATATGCATCTACCTCGACAGCGTCCTTTATTTTTGTAAATATATTTACAACTTCATCTATAAACAGTATTTTTCCATCAGTATTTGTTAAATCATACTGATTTCTTATAAGCGAAATTTTAAATTCTGTGGCAGGAACTGATTTTTTTACAGCTTCTCTGAACTTTTCAATTCCGTTTTTGTTTATGTATTCATCAGGGTCTTTTGAATTTTTCAATCTTATTACTCTTGACCTTCCTCCTGCCTCGCTTATAATATCTATAGCACGCAGAGCAGCCTTTGTTCCGGCTTCATCACTGTCATAGCATATAAGAATTTCATTAGCGTAACGAAGCATAAGCTTTGCCTGATTTTCAGTAATAGCTGTTCCTAGAGTTGCCACAATATTCTTTATTCCTGCCTGATATACAGATATGACATCCATATAACCTTCACACAATATAAGTTCATTTGCTTTGGCGTTCTTCGCAAGATTAAGCGAGAATAAATTCTTTCCCTTGTCAAAAACAAGTGTTTCCGGTGAATTAAGATATTTAGGAATTTTATAGCCGTTTATTTCTTTATTTTCGTGCATAATACGTCCGCCAAATCCAATGACATTGCCTCGTACATCAATAATTGGAAACATAACTCTGTCACGGAATTTGTCGTATATTCTCCCATCGCGTCTTACAGCAAGTCCTGCCTCAACAATTTCATCTGTCTTGAATCCTTTTTCATTGAGATGTTTTATAAGCGAATCCCTGCTATCTGGAGCATATCCTAAACCATAAACAGTAATTGTTTTTAAAGGTATATTGCGCTTGACAAAATATTTTTGTCCTTTTTCTCCTATACTGGTATCCTTAAGACAGTTATAGAAAAATCTTGCTGAATATTTGTTCATTTCAAGAATACGTTTTTTCTTTTCATGATTTACATCACTGAAAGAGTCATCGTTATCAGGAATAATGATGCCTGCCCTGTCTGCCAAGAGTTTAAGGGAATCTATAAAATCAAGATTTTCCGTACGCATGACAAACTGCACGAGATTTCCGCTTGCGCCGCATCCAAAACAGTGAAAAAGCTGTTTTTCCTGACTAACATGAAACGACGGAGTTTTTTCACCATGAAACGGACACAGCCCGCTGTAATCACGTCCGGACTTTTTCAGCTGAACATATTGAGACACATAGTCAATTATATCATTTTCATCACAGATATTTGCTATCATTTCATCTGAAATACGTCTTGGCACTAACCGTCATCTCCTTTTCTAACGGTATTATTTTCGCACATTATGCAGAAAAATATACCTGCCTGATTTTATAATACAACATTACAAGTTGAAAACCCTTTTTTTCTTTAAATTTTCTCATAATCCGCAAAAAGAGGATTTGTAAATCCTCTTTTTGAATAAAATAATTATATCAGTGCATAACAGCAGCTCCTATAAGCGTGTTAATATCATCTATGCTATGACGCTGCATATATGCTTGAATATCTCTTTTTACAGAAATAATGAGGTCAGGTTTAGAAAAAAGGCCAGTCCCAAGAGCAACAAGTGACGCTCCTGCAAGCATAAACTCAATAACATCTTCTCCGCTCATAACACCGCCCATTCCTATAATAGGAATTTTGACAGCCTCATAGACCTCATGAATCATTCTTACCGCAACAGGTTTTACTGCTGGACCGGAAAGTCCGCCCGTATTATTTTTAAGTATAGGCTTTCGTGTATTTATATCTATTTTCATTCCAAGAAGCGTATTGATAAGTGATACGCCATCCGCTCCTCCCTTTTCGGCTGCTTTAGCTATATCCGCAATTGATGTTACATTTGGAGAAAGCTTTACAACAAGTGGTTTCTTGGAATATTTCTTTACTGCTTCTGTAAGTTCATAAACAGTTTTTGGATTTGTTCCAAAGGCCATACCGCCATGTTTTATATTAGGACATGAAACATTCATTTCTATAACAGCAACAGCAGTATCAGAAAGTATTTCTGCCATTTCACAGTATTCTTCAACCGTATTTCCGGATATATTAGCAATGACATTCGTATCATAATCTGATAAAATAGGCATTATATTTTCAGCAAAATATTCAACACCTGGATTTTGCAGTCCTACGCTGTTTAATATACCGCTTGGCGTTTCCGCAATTCTCGGAGGCTTATTTCCGGCTCTGGGACTTCTTGTAAGCCCTTTAGCACCAAATCCTCCATATTCTTCAATAGGCACAAACTGATTATATTCCATACCGAATCCAAATGTGCCTGACGCGGTTACAACAGGATTTTTAAATTCTATACCACAAAAATTAACTTTTGTATTAATCATTCAAAGTCACCTCCTCAGAATAGAAAACAGGCCCGTTTGTACAAACCTTAGCATATTGTTCAGTTCCATCTTTATGAGTTTCACAACTGCATACAAGACATGCTCCGATTCCACAGCCCATACGCTGTTCCAGAGAAAGCTGACATTTTATTCCTCTGTCCTCTGCCAATCTTTTAACTGCCCTAAGCATTGGCATAGGTCCACAGGAATAAATCATATCACACTCATGCGATGCGAGATATTGTTCCATAGCTGAAGCGATATAACCGTTATATCCATAACTGCCGTCGTCTGTCCCAACAATAACCATATCGGAAATGGTATCAAATTCTTTTTCCATAACAACTCGGCTTTTATTTCTGAACCCCAGAAATACAACAGGATTATCAAGGCATTTTGCAAGCTTATATAAAGGGAATACACCAATTCCTCCGCCTATAATTACAGGATTTTTTATATTATCTTTTATTTCAAAGCCATGTCCCAAAGGCCCCATTACATCTATATAATCTCCGATTTCTTTTTTTGCGAGAGACGATGTGCCTTCTCCCTTTACCTCAAAAATAAATCTTACCTCTCCATTGTTTGCATCACAAATACTTATCGGACGCCGCAGAAACGTACTTTCACCGCAATTTATATGAAGAAACTGTCCGCACTGCGCTTCTTTCGATATATCCTCGCTTAATATTGTAAAATCAAATATTCCCTCAGCAATTTCTGATTTTCGGATTAATTTGCAATTTTCTATTTTTTTCATATACTTTCTCCCTATATAACGCTTATTAAATCCTCTTTCATTCTTATTGCTTCAGCTCTTGCCGCTTCCGCAAACTGTTCTTCCTTCCAGTCACCATTTTTGTATGCACACATAATTCCTCTTGATGAATTTACTATGGCACCTAATCCATCAGAATTAAAGCAAGGCTTTACTCCCAGTGCACCTCCGCCCTGCGCGCCATAACCGGGCACAAGGAAATATGAATGAGGCATGAGTTTTCTCAGTATCTCTGCCTGTTCAGGATATGTAGCGCCTACAACCGCTCCTACCGCTCCATAGCCGCTGTTCCCTATTGTATCTTTATTCCAGTTATTGACACATTCAGCCACCTTTTCATAAATACGCTTATCAGATACTAGCAAATCCTGTAATTCTCCCGAAGACGGATTAGACGTTTTTACAAGCGCAAATATAGCTTTATCATACGTTTTGCAATCATTGACAAACGGCAGCATACCATCTGTGCCCAGATACGGATTTACAGTCACACAATCTACTCCGCATGCTTCACATTCAACTCCGTCAACTTCAGTTTTACCCAGATACGCTTTGGAGTACGCTTCAGCTGTAGAGCCTATATCATTTCTTTTTACATCAAGAATAACATACAGCCCCTTTTCTTTTGCGTACGCAATTGTTCTATGCATAACCTCTTCACCGCGCAGTCCGTAAAGCTCATAAAAAGCAGACTGAGGTTTGACAGCAGGAACAATATCATACAGAGCATCTATAAGCGTCCTATTGAATTCCCATATTGCTTCTGCCGCTCCTTTTAAATTCTTACCGTATTTTTCATATGATTTTTTTCGTATAAATTCAGGAACATACTCAATTTTAGGGTCCAGCCCCGCAACAGATGGATTTCCCATTTCCTTTATTTTCTTTACCAATAAATCAACTGACATATTTTATCCTCCTTAAATTATAATAAAATCCCCTGATTAACTATCATTTCACCGTTCACAATAACAAATTCTGGTTTGCCTGAAAGCTTATATCCGTCATAAGGTGAATTTTTACTTTTTGAATACAACTGTGAAACATCAACTGTCCATTCTTTATTTGGGTCAAAAATTATAATATCAGCGGCATTATTAATTTTTAAATTCCCCTTATTAAGTCCCAGTATTGCCGATGGATTTACAGACATTTTTCTTATAAGCTCGTTAATTGTCAGAACACCGGTTTTAACAAGATATTCCAATCCCAGACCTAGAGAAGTCTCAAAACCTACAATACCGTTAAGAGCAAGTGCAAATTCACAATTTTTTTCATCAGCATGATGCGGAGCATGGTCTGTAACAATACAGTCAATTGTTCCATCTTTCAGTCCTTCTTTTATAGCTTCAACATCATCGTTTGTTCTAAGCGGAGGATTCATCTTTGCATTAGTATTAAAATTATCAACAGCATTTTCAGTAAGTGTAAAATAATGCGGACAAGTTTCACACGTGACTCTTACTCCGCGTTTCTTTGCCTGCCGGATGAGCTCAACCGAGCCTTTTGTACTCACATGCGCAATGTGTATAGCTGTACCTGTCGCTTCGGCTATCAGTATATCCCTTGATACCATTACTTCTTCAGAGGCACGGGTAATCCCTCTTAAGCCCAGATATGTCGACATAAAGCCTTCATTAATATGCCCTCCGTCAGCCAGAGAAATATCCTCACAGTGAGAAATAACTGTCATATCAAACATATCGGCATATTCCATAGCGCGTCGCATAAGTCCTGATGATACAACAGGACGGCCATCATCTGATACCGCTACTGCTCCCGCGAATTTAAGCTCCCCTATTTCAGCAAGCTCCTTGCCTTCAAGCCCCTTGGAAATTGCTCCAATCGGATATACGTTTACATACCCTACTTTTTCCGCCTTTGTCTTAATATACGTTACCACAGCCTCGTTATCAATTACCGGATTTGTGTTTGGCATGCATGCAACAGAAGTTATACCTCCCATAGCGGCGCTTCTTGTTCCTGTTTCAATATCTTCTTTATATTCCTGGCCAGGGTCCCTCAAATGACAATGCATATCAACAAGTCCCGGAGAAACAATTTTCCCTCCAGCTTCAATAATCTCCATATCAATCCCTTCAAGCTCAAGATTATCTCCTATTTCAGATATCACTCCCTTATCTATAAAGATATCTGTCACTTTATCCATATTATTTTCAGGGTCAATCACTCTTCCGCCTTTGATTAATATTTTCATTATTTTCTCCTCTCTATTATTCTGCAAATCCGCCTCTTGACAGCATATACATAACTGCCATTCTTACGGCAACACCATTGGTAACCTGTTCATCAATCACGCTTTGCTCACAGTCTATAACTCCTGATGAAAACTCAACTCCACGATTTACGGGTCCGGGATGCATTATCAGCGCATCAGGCTTTGCGAATTGCAAACGTTTTTCATCAATCCCAAAAAATCTGTAATATTCTCTAAGACTGGGAAACAGTCCGCTTTTTTGTCTTTCAAGCTGTATTCTTAGTCCCATAACCACATCTGCGTCAACAATTGCTTCCTGAACACTTCTAAATACCTTTACCCCCAGTCTTTCAATTCCCTGAGGTATCAGCGTTCCCGGGCCTCCAACGCTAACCTCCGCTCCAAGCTTAGTTAATCCATATATGTTGCTTCTGACTACTCTGCTATGATTTATATCACCTATTATAGCAACTTTAAGACCTTTAATTCCACCCTTTTTTTCTGTTATTGTAAGCATGTCCAGCAAAGCCTGAGTAGGATGTTCATCCATTCCGTCTCCGGCATTTATAACGGACGCGCTTACAAGCGGGGCAATAAGATGCGGCGCTCCGCTCATATTATGACGCATTACAAGAATATCCGTTCCCATGGCATTTATAGTCTTTGCTGTATCAATAAGTGTCTCTCCCTTTTGAACCGATGAACCGCTCGCTGTTATATTGGCCGCATTAGCGCTCATATATTTTGCGGCAAGCTCAAATGACAGCCTAGTTCTGGTACTGTTTTCATAAAATAAATTTACAACAGTTTTCCCCTGAAGGTGAGGTGTTTTTTTATTAGGCTGCTGTAAAATCAGTTTCATGGTCTGAGCAGTATCAAGAATGCTTTTAATCTCTTTAGCGCTAAGTCCCTTTAAACCAAGTAAGTCCTTTTTCATTTATTTTACCCCCTGAACACATATTGATACTTTTTGAATGCCATCTCTAGTAATTTCTGTATTTATATATTCTGAATGTGACGTTAAAATTTCTTTTCCAGCATAATCAGCCCTAATAGGCAGTTCTCTTCCGCCGCGGTCTATAAGTACTGCAAGCTCAATTTTTGCTGGACGTCCCATGTCAAACAACTCTTCCATCGCCGCTCTGATTGTTCTGCCTGAATATAAAACATCATCTACAAGGACAAGCTTTTTGTTCTCAACAGAAAATGCTATGTCACTTCCGGCAACAATTGGATGTTCGCTAAGTCTTGTGAGGTCATCACGGTAAAATGTAATATCCAGACTTCCGACTTCCACACTCATTCTCTCTATTTCACTAATACGCTCAGCAAGAAGTCTAGCAAGCACTGCCCCTTTTTTCTGAATACCTATAATTGCAAGATTTTCTGTTCCTCCATTGCGCTCAACGATTTCATAGGCTATTCTGCTTACCGCGCGGGCGGCTGTTGATTTGTTCATAAGTACAGTTTTTTCCGCATACTTCATCATCAGCATTTCCTCCGTTTTATATATTCTGTCTTTATATACCATATTATTATAACTCAAATTTGAAAACTTGTCCATACAATAGCTAAAATATTCAAAAATTTTAAATAAATATAAATTTTTTCTAACTTTTTTACAAAA
>CAJUFV010000264.1 GCA_910585795.1 uncultured Clostridia bacterium
AAAATACTTGAAAAGTCAATACTTTTATATATTTTTTATAGACAATGATTAGTACATAATTGATAATATAGAAAGCTTATAAATATAAATAACACAGAATAAAAATTCTGTGTTATTTATATTTTTATATTCAATACTCACATGATGCCAGCAGTACATCATTATATGCCCAATGCATATTTGTAATATCCTCAAATGGGCATAGAATTCTTTCAAAAATATCATCTGTCATTTTTCTGTTTAACATACGATTAATAATAGCAGTCGCTTCAGCGCGGGTTATCATATTCTCCGGATAAAATACTCCATTATCATAACCGCTTACTATTCCCATATCATAAAGCGCATTAATCTGCGTTCTGCACCAAGAAATATTTGATATATCCCTAAACCTATCTTCACCGTCAACAGAAGTTATATTCATATATCTAGCTATAATCGCAGCAAATTCAGCACGGGTTATCATATTCTCCGGACGACAGCTGCCATCATCATAACCCGAAATATATCCTTTAGATACCGCAAAATTGATATAATTCTTATACCACGCATTATTATCTATATCAAAAAACATATTTGAATATACAACATCTGACTTAAACTCTTCATCAAGCGCAATTAATATTGCCGCAACCTCTGCGCGAGTTATTGCATTATCAGGCTTAAACAATAAAACACCATTTTCCTCATATCCGTTTATATAAGGCTTAGTACGTTTTTCTGGTTTTGGAGAGGTCGATACTTCCGGCGTTGATACAGGCTGTTGTGTAGGCTCCGCTGTTGGAAGAACCGTTGGTGTGGGCGTAGGCTTTCTGCGTGAACCGCCTTTCTTAGGCTCTTCCTTCTTTATTTCAATAGTCACATAATATTTCTTTTCTATATTATACTCATTTACAAAAGTGTATACCACAGGCTCATCAACAGAATTTGTAAAATTCTGAGGTCCCTTTGGCGAATAATCTAAACCAACAAATTCTATAACAGGTTCTATAGATTCAAGCTTGGAACCCGTTGGAAGAGAAATTGTGACCTTATTTTCCTCACTATATACCGTTTTATCTGCCTGATTTTCTACAGTCATACTTGTCAAACGCGGGTCCTCTCCAAGCTTTTTTATATGAATTGTATATGTTACATCATCATCACCCGACGAAGATAAAATATATTGAACAGGCTTATTCAAATCGCTAAAATCCTGAGCGCCTTCCGGCGTTATTTTATCAGCATCATATTTAATGACAGGCGTCACAGATGATATATCATATATATATGGTACGTCAATATATATATCTGTACCCTCGATCCTTGTATCACCTACCTGTACATCAGGCAGTGTAAATTCTGTAATCTGACGTGTTGTACGTCGAGGCACAGTAATTACACCTGCTAAACCAGATTGTTCATTATTGTTAAGATATACTTTAACATCATAAACCTTTTCCAAACCACTGTTATTTTCAGGAAGCACTATAGTGCCTTTAGCATATCCGGCATATATATTACTGTCATATTCAACAGTTCCGTTAATTACAGAATTATCATCACGGGAAACTGCCGAAATAGTAATAACATCTTTTACATTTTTATCTGTAATATACGGTATAAATTGTCCGCTTATATCAACTGTTACTTTTGTATCCTGAAAATCAGCAGGCGCATGAACTGTAATATTATTTATCTCCGGCGAACCTTTGCGCTGTGTATTAATAATATATTCCTTTCTGTCACCATTTTCCGCAATAACAGTATAATTTACAGGATTATTAAAATTCTGCGCTCCCTGCGGAGTATATGATACTCCGTTATGATAAATTTCAGGAGTTACACTACGCAAATCCGTATTATAAGGAACAGGAACCGTAATTATATTCGGTTCACTAAATATAACAGAATCCTGATTTTCTGTAATAATTACATCTGTAATATCATTAGAATTTGATTTTCTTGCAGGAACAGTTAAATTTATATTTCCTGTAAGAGTTTGAACTGTGCCGCCTATAATAACCTGAAGCGTATAGATTTTCGGAGTATAGCTATTATTTGTTGGCACAACTATCGCTGCCACATAATTACCTGAATCATCCAAAACCGCGTTAGCCGAAGTAATACCAGCCCCTCCGCTTTCACCACTTGCCAGAGTACCGCTTACCTGTATATTAGGAGAAGAATTCATCGCATTAGCGGCATTTTCAAGATTTTGACCCTTTACTATTACCGCTACTCTTCCCGCTCCGCTGGATGACGGATTCGCGAACTCTATGCTAGTTGCTACAGGTGTTTTCTGCTTGTTTATATGCACGATATATTCCTGTTTCGCACCATTTTCAGCCGTTACAGTATACTTTACATCTGATGTAAAATCCTGAGCGTCAATAGGTGAATATGACGCATATAAATCCTCAAGCGCAACTGACGGAGTTATAGATGTAATATCAGCATCATATGGCATAGTAAGCGTTATCTTATTACTATTCATATCAGTAGCGCCAACCTGACCTGGTACAGAAAATTTATTTATACCTGTAAGTCCTCTTTTTTGTCTCGGAACAGTCACAATATTATTTGAAGTAATATCCGTCTGCTCCATACTGCCTATTCTTGCCTTAAGAATATATTCAGCATCCTCTGTATAGCTTGTATTCGCCGGAACATTAATCTCTGCGATATACTCCGCAACACCATTATTCATTTGCATTGTGGCTTTTACAGGCTCAATACCATCGGCATAAATATATACATTTTGATTATCCGGATTTTCGGCGTACTGAATACTGTTAGTTGACGTTCCTCTTACAATAACTGTTACCTTACCTCCATCACTTGTGAGAGTTCCCTGTATATTTAGTGTTTTAAGAGATGGAGTAGGATTCTTGTAAAGCCTTACCTCATAGCTTTTAGTTGTACTGTTATCCTCAGCAGTAACAGTATACCTGGCTCTCATATATCCGTTAACATCACGCGTAAACTGAGCTGGTCCCTCGGCAGGAGAAATACTGCTGCCTTTTGAATATGTTATTGACGGTGTGTAATACTTCTGAGCTTCAAACACATGGTCATACGGCATATATATAGTAATAATATTTAAAGTCCCCGAAGATGTAATGGACGTTTCTCCAACCTGCTTATCTATCGCAAAACTCGTTATATCACAGGAAGTATTATTTCTGCTTACCTGTATCTTTTTATTCCACTCTGTTTCTTCATTTCTTATTACCGAATAAACAGTATATGTTACCGCTTTTTCATAGCTTTTATTTTCAGGAAGAGTAATTGATACTTTATTTACTCCATCAGCTTCCTTTACTGTTCCTTCCAGAACCTCGAGACTGCTATCATTTGGTTTAAGTCTTATTATAACATTATCCGCCACTAAATGGCCTGTTACTGTAAATTCTACTATACCGCCCTTATATGTAAGCGGTGTATTATCATATACAACATTATCCACTGATATTGTAGATAATGTAACCTCTGCCGAAGCGCCGTTTACCGTAACTTTACCGTCATATTCCAGACCATTATATTGTACAGTCATTATATATTCATTATTAGGAACCATAAGATAAAGTGAAGCGTCATCCCATATATAATATGATTTATTATTGTATTCACATGTATGGGATGATTTGTCATCTGTTTTTATGTGTGCGGTAAGCTGATATAACGGCGTACCATCCACTGTTTTTGGCTGAATAACAGGATTATCAGCAGATACAATTTTCATTGCGGTCGTACTGTCTGTTATAAATTCACCTGTACCGTTAAGCGCATTTTCCCCTGTTCCTCCTGTAAGGCTTGTCGCTGTTCCAGTAATATTCATAGATGTGCTGTTATTTAAATATACAGCAGGATTTGACCCGCCTCCGGTAATATTCATGACTCCCGTTCCGGTAACATTTAATTTTACTCCGTTATCATCACCATATGCATTAGTAATGTCTACTGCTTTTGTTGCAGCAGATACTATATTACAAATGCCTTCTACATTTATATTCGCACTCTCATTAACTTTAAACGGCACAGTCTGAGCTGTAGAATTTATATTTAAATCTCTTATAGTAATCGGAGGCAATGCCTGTTCAGAATAATCTATACTTACGCTGTTTTCAGAAGTGGAGCCTGTTATAACATACCCAAGATTGTTTGTGACATAATATGTTCCGCCATATCTAACATAATCTCCCATAATAATCAAGCTGCCTTTTGATATATCATATATATCTGCCTGAGGTACTGCTGGTTCATTAGCAAGTATAAGCTTAACAGTATATTCCTTTGACTTTTTATCATCACTATATACCATAAATTTTGATGTATGCTCACTATTATCAAAATTCAGCATACCTGATGTCGTTTCACATCCGTCATATGTAACAATAGGTGTAATTCTGCTAAGCATTATATTATATGGAACCGTCACATTTATTGTCATATTAACATTGTCTATCTCTGATTCACCTATCTGTCCTGCCACTTCAAATGTATTAATCCTCGCGGCAGGATTAGCAATACATATACCCTCATTTGTATCAGCAGATACAACTGTCATATATCGATAATATATATTACCATCCTTGTATACTCTTATCCATTGTTTTCCCGCAGTCATATATAGATATAACTGTCCGTTTTCATCTGTGCTTGTAGAAATAGGATTGGAATTATCATCACCTATTGTATACGTAACATCTGTTTGTTCTGAAATTCCTTCTACATTTAATTTTACAAGATATTTATTTTGTGTACTTTCAGTCGGCCTTACAGCCAAATCCGCATTTACACTTCCTCCATTCACAGTTATCGTTCCAGGTTCGTTTGTTTTTCCGCCGTAACCAATACCTTTACCGCTTCCCGCGCTTCGTGCAACAACCATACCGCCGTTTATAGTAAAGCTTCCGCCTCCGCCGGCACTCTGCGACGCACCTCCTCCTATACCTGCCGCATTTCCATCACCATACGCATATACACGCCCGTTATTTATAATAACCTCACGTCCGGAACCGTCTCTTCCGCCGCCTATACCTGCGCCTTCACTGCCGCCGGTAGCAACGATCGTACCGCCATTTACCGTTAGTGTTTTAATATTACCTATACCTGCCCCAACTCCCGATGTAATATCAAGCGAACCAGAACCATCCACCGTTAATTCAGATGTTGATAAAATACCCTGTACTGCTGAAGCGCTTTGTGCGTGTATTGTATTGTTTCCTATTAATTCAAGTGTTAAATTAACACTATCACCTATAGTTATAGGATTACTTAGAACTGTGTTAATATTAACATCCTTAAGAGCGACTCTTGCGTCTACTCCCTGTACTGTTATAGTATTAGCAGTAGATAGCTCCGACTGTTCTATATAAACTGTTGAAGTTTTCAGAATTGTATACTGTAACAATCCATGAGTTACATTTATCATAGTACTGTCGGATGGATGAGCTGAAATGGTAATATTACCTTTTGATATATCAAATTTTGTCGTATTATCTCCTGTTATTTCAATATCTTTTTCGGCTGCATATTGCTTACCATCCATTTCCGCAGTCACTTCAAGATGAATTGTCTTACCTGCTGCCGCATAATATGTAACCAAATATCCATCGCTTATCTGCGCCAGACTACTGTCAGGCGGAGTTACTGAATCAATAGTAAGCTGATATTCAGTTTTGACTGTATGAATAGGATATGTACATCCATCTGCGGCATGGAATGTACTTACCAGCTTTGTATTGCTTCTGTCTGTCAGCTTATTAACAGTAATCACATCCGGCATATCCAGCGTGACAGACGCATTGCCTTCCGTACACGAGCATAAAGGACCGCTATATTCCGTAAGTATATATTCAGACTGTTCAGAATCTATATCTGTCGTATAATATACTTTATTATTATAATTAACAGCAAAGCTGGTTATATCACTGCCTACATACGGATATAGTTTTCCGTTCTCATCAGTTGAAGCAGTCCATGAATCAACCATAACCTCTTTATTTGCCATTTCTGTACTATTAGGCATCTGAAGTATAATCTTACGTAACTCTGTTCCCAATTTATCAGTAGGCGGACATTTAGGTGAAACAACAGCATTTACACTTCCACCGTTGATTATAACCGCTTCCGCCTTTCCCGATGTCGAACCTGGACCAATACCATACGCAATACCTGTACCGCTTAAAGAATTTACACTTCCACCGTTGATTGTTATGCGTCCGTTAGGATTAGTTCCCGTACCTCCAATACCCGCCGCCTGTTTTCCGCCGGTAGCATTAACAATTCCGCCGTTAATTTCTATATCACCGCATGCTGTACAGCCATAGGACGCTCCTATACCTGCACCTCCGTTTCCGCCGGTAGCATTAATTGTTCCGCCGTTAATTATTATTTTGCCGCTTATTCCTCCGGAAGCATCAGTTCCTCTCTTATTTGTACCTATACCTGCTCCGTGACTGGTACCTCCTTTTACATTCAGCGTTCCGTTGCCATCAATAATAAGAGTTCCATAGTTTAAAGATGTATCATTTGCATATACAGCTATACCTGCATAATAATTCGGAGCAGTAAGTGTATTTTCTCCTTCTATATGCAATGTCAAAACTGCTCCAGACTCTATTTTAATAGGAGCCGCTCCTGTTGACGTAATTGAAGCATTCGTTAATGTCAGTTCCGCTGTGACTCCGGATTTTACAATAATATTATAATTTGTACTGATTGATAATTCATATTGACCGTCTGCTTCTATTGTATATGCACCGCTTTCAAGCTGTGTATTAAGATTTATAACACCATCAGCATTAAGAGTTATATCTTCGTTATTTTCATCAATATTATTAGTAGCTTCCGGTAACACATCCGATATGACTTTTTCATCTGCAGATAGAGATGAAGATGAGCCATCCTCAAATATCTGTAAAATAGAAGATTTATTTTCTTCATCTGAATTATACGTTAGTTTTTCTGAAAAAACAGGAAAACTAACACTTGTAAAAATAAAAGTAAATACCAGTAAAAGTGAAACTGATTTTTTCCTCATACAAATCCCTCTTTTCCTATATTTCATCAATTATATCCATGGATAATATGGTATAAGCGGATTTTTAAAACGATTACGAATGGCGTCAGCATCATTTTTATTAATTATACCATCCTTATTTACGTCCCAGACACGAGCCTCTATAACATTCTGTACTGACTTTTCTGTATAATTAATATAATTCGCATCTACCGCATTAACAGCTCCGTCACCGTTTATATCACCGATTTTACCAATTACAGCCACATAACGTCTGCCTAACACCTCATCTGGCGTATCTCCCGGATAAACAACCTCATATAAGTTCTCAATATTTTCTATTTGTACAGGGGCATTGCCATAAACTATAGTTCCATCTACCAAAATACCTGGGTCAACAAACGACTCAAGCTTCTTTACAAAAACAGTGTTTTTATCACTGTCAATATCCAGACTAGAATCAATATCACCGGTATTATTTATATATCCGTACTGAATATCTAATCTGCATCCTTCCGGCAGATATTCTTCTGAAAATTTACGGTTTTCGCGAAAATACTCTAAGGCTGCCGTTTGCCATTCTACATCTTCAGCATGAGTAGTATCCTTATAAATCATTGCCGCTGGTGAATTACCTATATTCATAACAGCCGAAGATATAATCGTCATAATAGCGTTAAAATCCTCTGAAAGAATATAGTTCTTATTTGTTATTGTAATGATAATATTATACTCACCAACATTTATAACACTGTCCGTACGGTTTCCTTCACTGTCAGCATATTCCACTGTATACGCATCCTGCGGAATATCACTTTCAGTGGTGACATTCGCAGTATGCGCCTTTCCATCATATGGAAGATTGTTATTACTTACATCAAAGCTTATGGTCTTTGGATTTATAATCAGCTTATCCGGAGTTATTGTTCCGACAGCATAACCTGAATTTTTTATTTCAATACTAATTGTATATGTATCAGCATTTGTCGGATTTTCAACTACTTCTCCGTTTGAGTTTGTATAAATTACCGTATATTCTTCCGACGATATTTCAGGCTCACTTGTAACATTTACTGTATGCGTCGTACCATCATATACAAAAGCATCAGCGGCATCTGTTGAAAAATTTACAATCTGCGGAGTGATAATCAACTGATTAGGTGTAATTGTTCCTAATATATAACCATGATTATTCATTTCAATGCTAATTGTATATGTATCAGCATCTATCGGGTTTTCCACAATTTCTCCATTTGAGTTTGTATAAATTACTGTATAGTCTTCCGGTAATATTTCAGGTTCACTTGCAATATCCGCTGTATGCGCTTCACCGTTCCATACATACTCATTATTTGTTACTGTAAAATTAACTTCCATACCCGCTATTTCAACAGTTTTATCCGAATCCTCTGTTAATATATAATTATCATTTGCCAAATTAACCATTACATCATACACACCGGCATCTGTAATATTTGTCAAATCCTGTTCTTCTCCCTGTTTTTTATAAGTAACAGTATACAAACTACTGTCAATACTCGGTTCAAATACAAAGGATGGGGTATGAGGTGAACCCGTGTATGGAAAACTTTTTTGTTCAAGTATAAATTTTAATGGTTTACGTGTAATAGTAAAAGTACTTGATGATATACTGTCTATTGAATATGCATCAGGATTTGCAAATTTTATTACTATTTTATAAACACCGGCATTAGTTGGATTACATGGATTACCTTCCGAATCAACGACGGTATTACCATCACTGTCTGTATATAACACAGTAAAATCCACCTCTTCAGATGGTGTAACAGTTGCTCCATGCATAGCTCCGTCATATTCTACAGAAGCATTATCAACAGTAAAGCTAATACCATGTGATAAAATAGTAATTGTTGCAGTTGCATACACTGTCTCATAATTCAAATTTGCAGTCTGTACTCTTGCCTCATATCTGCCTGAACTTACAGGTACATCACTTGTATATCCGGCAGCTCCTTCTTTTCTGTATTTAACAATATAACCGGCCTCTTCAGGGTTTACAGTCACATCTGACGCGGTAATACCATGCGGCTGTCCATCATATGGAACAGTTTTACCTTCAACTGAAATCTCTGCCCGAATAGGATTAATTATCAAATGTTTATCGCCTGTACGCTTATAAATCATATATCCTGAAGGCAGTGCTACAGAAATATAATACTTTTTTGCGTTTTTTACTGCGGTAAGATGCTCGTCTCCATATGTTACCCTCGGTACTAAATCATCTAATAAATTGCCATCAACATCATAGCATTTTACTTCCGCAGTATAATAATTTCCATCATATGAAACGTTCGCAGGAGCACTTACATCTACATGGACCTTTCTCGGCATGACTATCATAATAAACTCAACAACTGCGCTTGTACCGTCAGTATGTGATATACGTACGTTTATCATTGAATATGTACCGTATGAAGTAGGAATACCTGTAATTGAACCGTCAGAATTAATAGTTAAGCCCTCAGGCTTTAATCCTGATACAAATTCAAATGTATATCCTTCATTACCCGCCTTCATCTTTATCTGATTATTATATTCCTCATAAGCATTAGCGGTCGGAAGCATGAAACTCTCCACACTGAAATCCGCAGCGTGAACACATACGCCTGCTGCCATCATTAGTATTAGCATCACAAAGAACGCAGATAGTTTTTTCATATAATAGCACCTCACCTTTATTTTTGTATAACAACATGTTGCTGTATTTCCGATAACATTGTTTACCATTTAACAATGCTATTGGAAATGCAACAACACGGGGCGTTTTACGCCCCGCGCTATCACAATTAATTAACTATTCAGTTACTTATTATGTATCTGATTATTTTGCGGGTTTTTCTGTGGCTTCCGGTTTAGCCGTTTCTTCAGGTTTACCTGTAGTATCAGGCTTATCTGTATTTTCAGGCTTATCCGTAGCTTCCGGCTTCTCTGTTGGTTCAGGTTTTGCTGTTGGTTCTGCAGTTGCTGAATTCTTTACCTTTCTTTCATTTACTGCAAGAAGGATATCAGCCTCAGCCCAGTGACCTGAAATATCAAACGGAGTAAATGTTACAACCGGTGTTGACGGAGCAAGTACTCTATTGATTATAGCAACAGCTTCTGCTCTTGTAAGAGGTGAATACGGACCAAAAGTACCATCTTCATAACCTGATACAATATTCTTAGAAGCAAGAGTTGATATATAATCCTTAGCCCAGTCACTGCTTGTAACATCTGTAAACATGTCTGCAGATACTAAACCATATTTCTGTGCTCTTGTAATTACCGCACAAATTTCACCTCTTGTAATTGTGGTATATGGTCTGAATGTACCATCTTCATAACCGCTTAGCACATTCTTATCCTCAAGATAACCGATGTACTTATTAGCCCATGCATCACCTGGTACATCAGGGAATGATGCTCTGTATGTACCGTTAGGCAAATCGTCACCATAGCTTAGTCTCGCAATCATTGACGCAAGCTCTGCTCTTGTGATATAGTCGCCAGGAAGGAAGTTACCATCCTCATAACCTGAAGCATATGGCTTTGTATAATCCTCTTTAATTATTGGTTTTTCTGTTGCTGCCGGTTTTTGTGTAGCAACTGGTTTAGAAAGTACTTTAACTGTTACTGACTTAGTAGTTGTTCCTACCTTAGCCGTAATCTTAACTGTACCCTCTTTTATCATTGTTACAACACCATTAGAATCAACTGTTGCAATACTCTCATCTGATGATGTCCATGTAGGAGTCTTTGTTGAACCCTTTATTGTCGGTTCAAGCTTAAGCGTATCTCCAACATATCCTGTCTCATTTGAATTCTTGAATGAGATTGATACAGATGAGCCGCCACCGCCGCCACCGCCTGATGATGGTCTTGAAGTTGGTCTTGGTGTATTTGTTGGCTTAGCTGTAGGAGCTTCTGTAGGTGCTTCCGTAGGAGCAATAGTCGGTGTTGCCGTCGGAGGTGCCGGTGTTGGTGTCGGGTCTCCAGGTTTCACTGTCGGAGCTAGTGTTGGTGTTGCTGTTGGTGCAAGTGTTGGTGTTGCCGTTGGAGCATTAGTTGGCTTAGCTGTTGGTGTTGCTGTTGGAGCATTAGTTGGCCTAGCTGTCGGTGTTGCTGTTGGTGCAAGTGTTGGCGTTGCTGTCGGCACACCACCAGCTGGGAATATATCTACAGCAGATATGTCAATATCTGTAAATCCAGCCAAATCATTCTCTAAGCTATTTCCATATTTATAATCCGCAACTGCGCCACCTGTACCAAAACTAATAGTCATATCATTTGGTTGTCTTGACATATCTATTACCTTTGTGCCAGGTGCTGGTACAGATTTCACCTTGAATTCATGTACTGCATAGATAAAGCTACTATTTTTCCATGTAGGCTTTTTTGATGTACTATTGTATGAATTTGCCATACCTACAATTTTAGCGTTTGATATACCTTCTTCTTTACCTGCTGTTGGATTTTTCAACATTACTACGTCTGTAGTAAATCCTGAATAGCTTAATCCTACTTTTCTATAATATGAACCATTAACATCCAGTCTTTCTACAAGTGTATCTTTTATATCTTCACCTGTTAGTGCATCTTCCCAATCACTATCTCCTACTTGAGCCTCTTCCAATAGAGATGCTTCAGGAACTAAAACATTCTTATCAAATAAAATTCCATATGAGAAACTAAATAATCCCTCTCCATTTGTTCCTATCATTTTATATTGATCAAAATTTTCATATTTTACACCTAAATAGAATTTACTGCCTACGGTAAGATTAGATGCTTTAACCTCTTTAAACTGAGGTCCTGAAGTAACACTCGAATCAGGTTGTAAAATTACTAAAGAAATTTTCGGTCTTGCAGTGAATCCTGGAACCAAATAGTCAGTTTCAGCCTGTGTTGCACTTACTGAAGGAATTACCATAACTGTCATTAATAAGCAAATCGCTACTAATGCAGAAATAATACGTTGTTTTTTCATTGTCATTCTCCTTTATGTCTTTAATTATTCAGTCGGTAATGATATATAGTAATCAGGAAGAGCTGTGTTAGTAGCGACGCTTAATTTAACAGCATTAATATCGATAGCAGATATGTCACCACTGTTATCAGTATCCATCATTCTATGTAAGTATAGATTATTAGTTATATCCGGTGCTCCATCAATTGTTGTCTTATTAGTAGCAACCGCTAATTTAACAGCATTAAGGTCAATAGCAGATATAATTTTATCCATATCTGTATCACCTGTTCTAAATAATACTATTACCTTTCTTATAGTAGTAACAGTTTCATTTGTAACTTCATCTGTAAACTTATATTCCATATCATATACACCAGGTCTTATAAGCTTCATTGCTGCATCATCACTTGTTATATCAGTAAACAGCATATTATTGTCTCCGCCTACATAGGTTAATAAACTCTTTGTATCTACAGCATCAGCAGCATCCGGGTCTGTAACATCTGCACAGCCTTTTATTCCGCCAACGTTCATTCTGTTAACCTTTATAGTACGAGTTATTTTTGAATCATCAACTGGATTGCCTATTGAATCTTTTGCAACAAATCCAGGATCTCTGAATACCTGACCATTGTAAACAAATATAGCAGTCTCATTTCTATCCATATTATCAATATCTGCAACATCCCAAACTTCTGGCCTATAAACAACTCTGTTCATACTTCCGGCAATATGCATATCTTTTGCAGCATCTGGAACTTCATCTGCTTCTTGACCAAATTGATTATTAGCATCAAAAATTTGTTTAGCTGCATCCTTTTTATCTGCTGGTATATTATCAGCCTTCATGATTTCGCCGTATGGTGAGTTACCATAATTAAGTACAATTGAACCATCACCAGGTTTTTGAACATGAACTATATATTCCTGAGTTTTCTGATCAGGAGCTGAACCGGCAGATAAAGTTATTGAAATATCTGTAGTATCCTTACCTGTATTTGTCAAAGGTACATTATATGAACCATCAGCGTTAGGAGTAATTTCTACATCTCCAACCTTAACAGTTACTGTAACACCATCAGGATGTTCAGGTGTTACTTCAATCTTAACACTTTCAGTATCTTTATCAACTCTTGCCCAGTAATCATCTGAATGCGTCGATGCAGTTTCATCATATTTTACAAGCGGCTTATCAGTTGAATAATCATTTTCTTTCAAGTCAACTGGAGTCTCAATTGGGTCTCCGCCATCAGGATTAGGCTTAACACCTTTTATTGAAATATCGCTTGCTGATGGGTCATTAGGCTGAATAATATATGCAATATTATGTCCAATATTTACAAGTTGACCGTTATCATCAAATACCCCAGGATATCCCGGATAACCTGAATCCGCAGTCTGACCGTAGAATAATACATGCGTATTATCTGACGTTGATACCACATCATCAATTTCATAATTAGAATCTAAATTTTCTACCTTAACAACATATGTACCTGTTGCCGTAGGAGTATCAATAGGTGAACCTAATTCATTATCCTGGATTAAGCCATCTTTATCTCCTGAATCAGTCCACAAATAATAATTGATTTCATATACTGTTTTACCACTATCAGCAGTCTGAACACCTTCAACAGTGATATCCGCTTTCTGCGCGGCACCACTTTTTTGCTTCTGTGTTTCAGGGTCAACTTTTACAGTAAGAAGAGCTGGTGTAATATCAATTGCATTAGGAGCTATTTTTACTATTTTTGCTCCTTGTTCCTTAAGCTCTGAACCAGATTTCAAGGTTACACTTATACCATATGTGCCTATTTCTTTCAAATCGCTTGGAGAACTATCACCATCCTTCATATATGAAGCTTGATAAGGTGAATCAGCCTCTGTAAAATCAACATTTTCTGCTATTATTTCTGTTGTCGGTACATAATCTGTTCCCTCAGCATTCTTTTCAGCTATATAAACATTATACTTTGGTTTAATTACCTCGCCTGTGTATGAAATGGATATTGATGTATCACTATCTCCATCTTTCACAGCTGCAGTTGATATAGACTGAGGTATAACTATTAGCAATTTCTGCCATTTAGCATAGAATGTTTTATTGGTTTCAATTTTTGCTGTTGGTGAATATTTTTCTGTACCAAATACTACTTTACCAGTACTATTATCACCCTCAAACCAACCTACAAATTCAGAAGGACTATTATCTGGCGCTGTTATATCATAACCTATTGAATCACCTTTAAAGATTTGTATAGTCTTATAATCATCACTTGAAGCGCCTGTACCATCTTTATTTGAATTAAATTTAATAGTTATCTGGTCCGCAGGGTCAACATTTTCTGTATCAAGATCCCATACAGCATATACTGTTATTTCATAAGAGATATTTGTTCCTGCTATTTCCTTCAAATCATCACCAAGCGTATCTGTATCAAATACTGTTGAAGCTGTGACAGCTGTACCTGAACCATCAGGCTTTGTATTCCATTCCTTAAACAAATAATTTGTTCTTGTCGGCTCTTCCGGAAGCGCTCCCAAAGAATCACCGTAAACAGGATAATAATACTTTAATTTAGGCTCTGTTACGGTTTCTCCTGTCAGATTACCTGATGCATTACTATCAAACGTTACCTTTACACCCTTATTATCAGGGTCAGGGTCTGTCGGAGCATCACTTGCTACAGGACCAGGGTCTGTAACAGCAGCCCATTGAGCATATAATGTAATATTAGGAGCATCTGCCATAGATGAGAATAAATTACCATATGTTGAAGTACCATCTGCTTTAATCATAGTACCTGAACCATTTTGTTTTGTGTTCCATCCTACAAATTTATATGTACCATTTGTTGATGTTCTTGTCGGTTCAGCAGGGTCAGTATATACTTCATTTGCTTTTCCCACTACAGGATTTGTAACAGAAGCATCATTCGTACCACCGTTAGGATTATATGTAATCGATAAAACCTCTTCCCATATAGCATATACTGTATCTATATTTCCAGGGTCTCCATCTGCGGTATAAACAGGTGTACCTGTAACACCATCATCTTCAAATATCAATTTAGTACCTTTACCATCTGCCTGAGTATTCCACTCCTTAAATGAATATCCTGATGGAGCAACAAAATCAGGAGCAGGGTTATCCTCTGCAGTACCTATTGTTGGTTTCTTTGAAATATGAATTGCAGAAGGATTTGTTTTCTTTACTGTTACATCCTTTGTATCATCTGCACCAGTAATTGATGCTGTATTACTGTTAAATGTAACCGTATGTCCATCCTCATAATGAGCATAAACTTTCAAAACTTTTTCTCCAGCTACCAACATATTTGCATCCAGCTTTGTATTCTCAGTAAATGTTTTAGGCTTTAGATTCTCATCTGCTTCATTTGGATCATCATATCTGAATTCTGTGAAAATCTGTCCTGATGGAGCTGTTAAATCACTTTCTGCCGGTAATGACAAACTTAAATCTTTTGCACTCTTACCTTCTTCAATTTCTAAATCTTTACCTTCTAGCTTTGTTCCATCTTTTTCATTATAAAACTCTACAGTATATGTGTCTGGGAATAAAACAACCTCTGATATATCAATATCTGTAAAGCCTTTTAGGTCATTTGCATAACCATTTCCATACTTATAGTCTGCACTAGTACCACCCACACCAAAACTGATAGTTAAGTCGTTAGGCTGTCTTGATACATCCAAAACTTTTGTTCCTGCATCAGGTTTAGCTTTTACCTTAAATTCATATACTGCAGTAATGAATGTATCATCCTTCCATGTTGGTGTTTTAGATGTACTATCAAACGCGGCTGCTATACCTATAATTTTTGCATTTTCAATACCCTGTTCTTTTCCTGCAACAGGATCTTTAAACATTACTGGATTAATAGCAAAACCAGGATATTGTAAACCAGTTTTATAAAAATATGAGCCTGCAACATTAATTCTCGATTGAATTACATCTTTCAGGTCTTCACCAGTAACTTGACCCATCCAATCATCATCGCCAACACCATTTTCAGCTAAAAATGTTGCCTCGGGTACAAGCACAGAAGTATCAAACAAAAGACCACAAGAAAAACTGAAAAGTCCATTTCCATTTGTTCCTACTTCTTTATATTGTTGAAAGTTCTCGTATTCTACACCAACATAAAATGTATCACCTACATTCATTTCAGTTGGTCTTGGAACTTTTTTATATGCAATACCAGAAGCTGTTGGATCCGGCTGCATATATGAAAGATTGATTTTTGGTCTGGCTGTAAATCCATCAACCAGATAAGATTGTTCTGCATCGGTAGGTGCATCTACACTCGCTAGAACTGGAATATTGACTACAGATATTAACATACATAATGCCAATAATATAGACAAAATTCGTTTTGTTTTCATAATAATTTCTCCTCTCCTTTTTAATGATTTGGTAATTCTTTATAATAAAGCGATATTGGATTATTCGTAGCAACTGAAACTCTAACACTGTTAATATCAATTGCTGAAATATCGCTACTATTATCAGTATCCATAATTCTGTACAAATATAGTCTATTTGTTTCATCAGAAGCTCCTGTAATATCAGTTTTATTAGTAGCAACTGCTAAATTTAAAGCATTTAAGTCTATTGGCGAAATAATACCATCCAAATCAGTATCACCTGTTTTGAATAATACTACTACCTTTCGCACAGTCTGTATTGATTGTCCACTAACAGGATCTACTGATTCATACAACATATCATATACACCTGGACAAATTGATTTCACAGCGGCATTGCTGCTTGTAAGATCGCTAAATAACATGCCACTGGTTACATTTTTATAAATCATTAAACTATTTGTTTCTATAGCATCATCTGCATCAGGGTCTGTAACATTTACACAACCTTTTGTACCCTGAGATAGCATTCTTTTAACTTTTATTGTGCATGTAACTTGAGGATTTTCAACAACCTCTCCATATGAATTTATTACCGTATATCCAGGATCTACAAAACTCTGACCATTGTATATAAAAATCGCCTCAGGATTTCTATCCATATTTAAATCAGGAGTAGTTGCGCCCCCCCAAACTTCAGGCCTATAATAAATTCGTGTTGTCTTAGATATATACATATCCATCGCTTCGTCAGGAACATAATCTTCAGCAAACTTATCAATTTTTTCAAATTCTTCTTTTGCTTTTTTAATTTTATCCTCTGACCATCCATTCTCCTCACCCATATATTTGGTACTCATTTTTTCTATCATACCATAAGGTGAATTTCCTGGATTAAGTATTATCTTGGGAGTTAACAATCGCCTAATATGTATTGTATACGAGGTACCGCTAACGTTAACAACAACTGTATTATTGAATCCATCTTGTTCACCGCCGTTCGCAACATCTTTATTGACCTCTGATAGAGTAAATTCATCTGTTACATAAAGCTGATTATTAAGTGATGTATTCACACCTGAACCATTGACTGTCACTGTCGGCATACTTGAAGATGTTATATCAAGTCTTAGCTTTTCTGTTTCATTCGGAACGCTCAAATAGTATTCATTATTTACAGGATTAAAGCCTTCCAATTGAAGCTGATTACTTTGTGACAGTGTATATATTGTATCTTCTGTTTCCTCTCCAGTTTTAGGCTTCACTGGAACAATATCACTTATAGAAGCAGCTTCGCCAAAAAGTTTTACATCACCATTGAAGTTAAACAAAGTTTTCATATTTTCGGCATCGCTAGGGTCAGTTACTGTTGCTTCCCATGATGAATATTCTTCTGTTCCATTATCACCTGAACCTATATCTAAGGTTTCAGGTCCACGTACAAGACTTAGCACTGTGGGATTTTGGTCAGCGTCAGTATCAGCCGGAGCCTTTTTTAACTTAAATGGCAGCTTTAACAAATATTGCTTTGTTTCTTCTGTTAAATCCTTAAATCGTTTTCCTGCCGCGCCTGATAAGTCATCTTTTGGATTGAAAATCACACATACAGTACACATTCGCCAATTTTCTCTATCTGAAAGCAATCCCTTATCTTCTCTGTCATTAGTAGTATCTAGTTTTGTATCTGTTACTGAAATAATTTCGTATTGATTTTCATTCCACCATAAACTATTATTACTATTAGAAAAATTCCCCTGTTTCAATTGTTCCTGCCAATCATCTTCTGGAACATTTGTCGTTGTATATGGCTCTAGAAAATCAGGGTCATATTCAAATGCTATTTCAAGTGAATGTATGCCTAAAGTAAATAACGGTAAATCATGTGATTTATCTACTGCAACTCCAACCCAGAATTTATCACCTATATTATTCTCATCTAAGTTTCCGTTAGGTTTACCCGTATCGTCCGGTAATCCACCGCTGCTGCTGTCATTGCCCATATAATCTACATACAGCTTGCGTTCAGTTACTATCGGAGGAATTATTGGTGTTGCCTCCGGCTTAGGTGTTGAGGTTTCACTTGTATACTGCGCTATATAAGTTGCCGAACCTGTTACCGCTGTAATATCAGGATTCCATCCGCTGAAAGTATATTTTGTTGTGCCTTCTGACGGTCTTGTCGGTGTTTGACTGTATGACGGAGTCTCTCCCTGCGCCAGATTTAATATCTGCAAAACACTATTATCATAATTCAGAAATTTAATCGGATAGGCGTTATAATATTCATTGTCTGAATTACGACAAACAACAGGATGACTTTCATCTAAAACAGGCAAATTATCTGAACCTAATGACTGACGCCATACAAGGTCACCTTCATTCGTTTCACCGTTCAGTAAATATGCCACATCACCAGCAGCAAATTCCGCCGCTGATTTTTCAACAGAACCATCATCATTTGCCATCCGCGTAACATCATTACTTAATAATCCCATACTTTCAATATTAAAAACAGATGTTGGATTAATGTAATAACTGTTATTTACAGTACCATATCCTGCAATTTGACCTGTAGCTGTATTATCAGACGCATTAGTTATTGTGCCTGCATTATAACAGCCTGTTACAGTTGAAGAAGTAAACCCAACAATACCTCCGGCATATGCAAATCCATTTTCTTTATTACAATCTTTAACAGAAACTGTGCCTGTATTATAACAATTTGTCAGAACTATGCCAGAACTGTTGTTTCCAACTACGCCGCCAACCATAAAATCATTATCTATGGATGTAACTTCAATATCAGCGGAGTTATGACATTTTTTTACTGTACCCTTTTCGTTTTCTCCAACTACACCGCCAATTGATTTTAAACCATACAAGGATTCTGAAAAACTAATAGTTCCTTCATATGAACAGTTTTCCACAACACCCGCATTGTACGAAACAATTCCGCCTACCCGCTCACCATCGTCTGTTCCATATACATTTACATTACCTTTGACAGTTAAATTTTTAATTGTTCCAAGATTTAACGCAAATAGGCCTCCGCCAAAATCACCATTGTTTGAACTGCCGCTACTAGTTGATGATGGAGAATTTATATTTTGAAATAATCCGTCTATTTTATATCCGTTACCGTCAAATATTCCGGCAAATCCTTTAAACTCAGATATTGTTCCAATTGATTCCCATTCTATTTGTGTTCCATCATTATTTAATAACTCAATATTATTGGTCATTTCAAAATATTTATCCGTATATTGATTACCGTTATCTACATCCAACGCAAGCTGTTTAAGCTGCTCTGCCGTGCTTATAATATATGGATTTTCCTTTGTGCCGTCACCGCCGCCAAACATACTGTCAACAGCGGATACAGGCATTACACCAGTTATCGATATAAACAAGGAAAGCGCTGTAATACCTGATATTAAATTTTTAAAGATTTTTTTCATCAAGCGCCACCCCCTTCCAACAGATTAGTATAGAATGGTAATATGTTTGTTTTTATAAAGTTTGAATCTATGGCGTTTACATTACCATCCTTATTTACATCGCAGACACGGTACCTGAATAATCGTCCACCATCGCTATAATCAGGTACATTGTTATTGTCAGCCAAGTCTCTGCTAAAACGATGCAGAACCCTTGATGCATCTGTTTCATCTACTATACCACTAACATCGACATCACCCAATGCAGGTAAAATTATTAATGGCTTTTTTATTTCGACACTTGTCTTATCAAAATCCGTAAATGAATATATAAGCTCATAACACTCAGGACGTATTCTGTTATTCATCAGCTCTGTAATATGACCTGTTTCAGGTAAATCAATTATTACCTGACTAATATATACAAAATCATCCGAGCTTCCATCTTGAAGAGATGGTGTTTGTTCATTAAGAATATTCACTTTTACCTTTTTGGTAACTTTATCCACCGGTTCGCCAATTGAATTTATAACACTCTTATAACCTGGATCAGTAAATGCGGAGTTATTTATAACAAATACCGCTGATTCATCCAAATCATAATTCTTTACACTCCAGGCTTTGTTAGTATATTGTAAATTCTTTGTGGCTCCTGCCGGAGTATATCCATCAGTGAAAGTATAACCGCTATCTGTGAATGTCTTTTTATAAGTTTCCCTGTCCGCTTCAGATAATGACGTATCACGCATAATCAGACCATATGGTGAATTTCCATAATTAAACGCCATTAATTCTGATGTTTTAATTTTTCTATATATGTGTATTGTATATTCCTTTGTTACTTCACCCTCATCGGGACTATCATCGGGGTCATCATACGTCATACTCAGTGTTACAATATTGTCCACTGGACTTAAGTATAAATCAATATCCTGTGTTTTAAAGTAATCATCCTCTGTATCTTTCACAGGTACTGCCAGCGTATCCTTATCAGGCGTATGCTCATGAGTCAATGCAAGAGCCGCATTTTCTGCTTCAGTACGAAGCTTAAACCACAGCTTAACCTGTTCAACATCATTCGGCACCGCAACATAATATACACGTTTTACCGGGTCAAATTCTATCGACTGCCAGTCAGCGTCATATAATGTCTGATTTTTGTCATTTGTATCCTTAACGAGTAATTCAGTTGCTCTTAGCTTTGCTCCAAGCAATTCTTTAAAATTAGCTTTTATTTCGATATCAGAAGCCGGCATTGTAAAAGTTGTTGTTTTTGCAGAATCATCATCAAAAATCACGTCTCCGCTGACAACAGTCCATCCAACAAAATCACAATCCGCTTCCGGCGTTGCAACTACCGTAATTGTCTCGCCTTCAAGCGCTGTGTATGTTTCCGTATCGGTTTTTGCGCTGCCAAGTGTTTTCTGGTCTTCATCTATAGTAATTTTTATGTTATACGTTGGATGCTTGGTAACAGTAAAGCTAATATTAAAGGTTTGCAAAGCTTCTTTACTATTCTCTGAGAAAATAGATACTGTACAAACATAATCCGTATAATCACCCTCTCCAATTACCGGAAGTCCGATTTTTGTCGTAATATCTAGCGCGGCACTGTTTCCGCTCTCCAAAATCTGCGGAAGCGCTTTTGTCATAACAAAAGCATCTTTGCCGTTATCTTTACTTAATGATATAACCGCTGATAAACCATATAGAGTAGTAGTTCCGTTATTACGTACTGTAAAGGACTTTGTCTGAAGCTGATTATAGTCATACCCTTCTTGTCGCTTATCATAGACTGCGTCAGGAATAGCCTCAATAGAGTCCTTTCCGTCATCTTCTATGACGTAATATTTAATTGTTACTGTTATACCATCATCATTTTCTACTCTACCGTAATTTGTATATGATGTGCCGGCCAGTGTTCCGGTAACAGTCACAATTTCTCCCGCTTCGTCAGGATTTCCATCTATCACTGTCCAGTCACCGTCTATTGTAAATGTTTTAAGAGTACCGGGAACCATTCCGTCATAACCGCTGTATGTTGTTTTTATTTTATCTGACTCCATAGGGAGCGTTATAGTTGACGGGAGTTTTGTTCCAGCTTTTATAGGAAACATTGCCGCAAGCGCAGATGAATAATCAAATTCATAATTACCGCCTGTATCAGGAGACAAATATATGTTTCTTCTCGGTTCAGGTGTACAGTCAACATACGGCCCTTGATTTTTGTCCGGTTCTGTCGAAGCTATCTGGAATTCTCCTGCACGGCTTCCAAGATTAATTACCTGAGCAAGCTTCTTTTCACTTTCTCTGCTAATATCCGGCTGAATAACTATAGTAGCTACTCCATCTCCATCTATTGTAACAGTATATCGGCCTTCTGCTGCCAATTCATTAGTATCTATTGCGTCACCAACCGGTATCTTAATGTCAAAAACAGTATTATCAGGAATTTTTGAGCCATCACTATTTCTGACTACTATCGTAAGACTGCCATTTTCAGATGTACTGCTGACCACCTCAAGCTGCTTTGGTTTGTCTGCCTCATCAGTAACAACATTTCTTATTATTCTTATATCCGGCATCAAATCTTCTATCGTAAGCCACTTATATTCATCTAACAAATCTGCTTTACTCTTATTAAGATGTCCTATGAACGCATATGTCGCATCTGACAATCCAAAATCAGGAGGAAGCGTATCTATACCGCTTCCTGGCTCGCTCTCAAGTGAATACCAGCCAATATCCTGTTCAGGCATACCGCCGTTAGGAATATATGTATCTAATACAGGCCGAACCTTTTTAGCAAGATTGAGCTGTTCAAACTCTTGCGGAAAATCGGGGTCATTTACCCAATATGTTATATCTTTATTTTCCACATCGAAATTAATCAATTTAACTGGCGTTACATTAACAGTAACAGAAACGTCAAATTTTTCATTATATTGCTGAGTAACTGTATAACTTCCACCCTTTGGATTCCAGCTCACATTAATCGAATCCTGTTTCCATTCAAATTTTACAGGTACCTGAGATGTATCAGCATAATGCAATGTCAGCATTGACATCTTTTCATTAAGGAAATCTGTTAAATCTTGCACTGTACCCTGCTTATAAATTTCATATGAGGAAACAGTTGTCTCTGCCAGCTGAGGTTCTACCTTCCATAATTCCGGCTCAATATCGAATTCATATCCAATGTTTCTGTCTGTACGTGAATAAAATTGAATATCCTTATTCTCATCAAGATATATAAGCTGAACACCTGTATCATCTTCCGGCTTTATTACTTCCATACCGTCCGGAAACTCTATCATATCAAAAACCGGAACAACCTTTATTATATCCTTAAGCTGACTCTCGGTAAGTTTTGAAAACTCAGCAGGTTTTTTAATGTTAAAGCTCAGTCTGCCAAGTTTTAAATCGCCCATATCATCCGCCTTAATGACAGGATAAGCTACTCTGTCTTCAACAACATTTTCTATGTAATCCGGAGCCATAGTAAACGCATTTTCAACAGGAATAAAACTCATTGACAAATGCCCCATCTGCTTTGTTTTGTCCTGGTCAGCCACACCGATAGTTGGCATAGTTCCATAAAACGGCTGTCCAGTCATATCCATATCGATAAAAACACCTTGCGGAAAAATCTCTGTGTTCTGGTCAAAATATTTATGTTCGGTATTAAAAATATTTAACATGTCACCGCCGTTTGACTGCGGATTTTGAATAGGAACATTTGTTTCCACATCAGATAGCTCTATGTAATCTGTATCATATTTTAAACAGAATGTAACACCCGTAGTATTGATTTTCTTCAGGGTGATATCTATAAAGCCTTGCGTTGTAGAACCGTTTTTAACCATTGTTATACCATCAAAGGAAATTAAAGCATACGGATAATTTGTTGCAGCAAAAACTATAGCTGATATTAATATAAACAGCAAAACTAAAGACGCAGCTATTTTCTTTTTTTGTGCCACGGTATACTCCCCCTTTTTTGATAGATATTATTAATTATCCCAATACCTACACAACTAAATTCTACAACATTTTTGAGTGAAAGTCAATGCTTTTAA
>CAJUFV010000265.1 GCA_910585795.1 uncultured Clostridia bacterium
ATGTTATAATTATACACAAACATCATTTATGAAAGGAATATATATGAAACGATTATTTAAAGACTACATTTTTCCATACCTTATGATAACCATAGGCGCGGGACTAGCCGCCTTTGCGATTGAGGAATTTCTTATTCCGTCAACCATTCTTGACGGAGGTATTACAGGAATAAGTATGATTTTAGATAAAATCACGCCGCTGCAAATGAGTGTGTTTATAATTATACTAAACCTTCCCTTTCTTATAATAGGTCTCAAACAGTTGGGCAAAGCGTTTTTTATACGCGGAATTTACGGCATGATTTTATTCTCAGTTCTGCTTGAAGTATTCCACGAATTTGCCAATGTGACTGAAACGGAACTGCTGGCTGTTGTCTTTGGCGGTATTCTGCTGGGAGCCGGTGTCGGGCTGGTGCTCCGCTACGGAGGATGTCTTGACGGCACTGAAATTGTGGCGCTTCTTATAAGTAAAAAGACCTCGTTTTCTATAGGACAGATTATTCTCGGCGCAAATATAATAATTTATATGGCTGCCGGTATTTTATTCGGCTGGGACCGAGCAATGTACAGTCTGCTTACATACTTTATCACATTTAAGGTCATAGACGTTGTAGAACAGGGTATGGAGCAGGCAAAGGCTATTATGATTATAACTGATGACGGAGAATACATGGCAAATAAAATTTATCAAAAGCTCGGCAGAACCTGCACAAAGCTTGAAGGCTCCGGTTTTCTGAGCGGAACAAAGGACGTTTTATACTGTGTTGTGACAAGAATGGAAATATCAGAATTAAAAAATATTGTTCATTCAAGCGACAAATCAGCCTTTGTTACAGTTTCGGACATTTCAGAAATAATCGGACATCACATAAAAAGGAATGACATATCAATTACAGAAGATACTAATTCTGATGTATGTAATGCTATTGATACTGATACCGAGGATATTATATCAATTTGAAAATACAAACCCCGACACATAAAGTATCGGGGTTTATTTTTCTAAGCACAATTATTACTTGATGTTCTCCTCAAGCGATTTAAGCGCAACAACAAGACCTTTCTTAAAACCATTCACAAAACATTGAATATTCATTCTTTCAAATTCCTTGTCATAATACAAAACAAACTTATCGAGAATTTCAATATTCTCTTCTGAAAGTCTTTTGCGCAGACTGCGGTAATACTGTCCGGCCTGATTTTTTGCCTTCATATACTTTTTGTCTTTGCTCATAACCCGATTTGACGGTTTACCTGAATTTCTGTATATGCCTTCAATCACATACATGTCCGTCCCTCCTTTCCCACAAATTTTACGCAATAAAAAATGTGCCGCGGCATAAACCAATCGGCACATAAAAACGCCCGCTTTGGTAAATGCTGCGACACATCTTCCAATTCCATTCCGTAATACTTACATAGTATATAGATATAGCAAACAAAGCATACAGCGTTTTTTACACAAAAAAACTATATACTATAAATAATATGAAATATAAAATTGAAAAATTGTCGCAAGACAAGTATATCACAATTTATTTCACTTGTCCACCATTTTTTAGTACATAAAAAGCGGACAAAATTTGTCCGCTTTTTTGTTATCCCAAGCCTATAAGCATACCTATCATTCTCACCGCGAAAGCGCAAACCCACGCAACCGCGCACTGCCCGATTACAACGCCCGCCGCCCATTTCACGCCAAGCTCACGCTTTATAGAGGCCACCGCCGCGACACATGGCGTATACATAAGACAGAATACAAGCAATGACGCCGCCGCAAGAGGCGTTATAGCCCCAAACAGATTTTCCGTACTGCCGAACAGCACCGAAAGAGTCGATACAACACTTTCTTTCGCCATAAATCCAGCAATAAGCGATGTAGAGATTCTCCAGTCCCCAAAGCCCAGCGGTCTGAATACAGGAGCTATGAGTCCAGCCACAGACGCAAGAATACTTGTTGATGAATCTGTAACCAGATTCAGACAAAAATCAAATGTCTCCAAAAACCATATAACTATTGTCGCTATAAATATAACAGTAAACGCTCTCTGTAAAAAATCCTTAGCTTTATCCCATAAAAGACGCGCCACATTTTTCACTCCCGGCATACGGTAATTCGGAAGCTCCATGACAAATGGTACAGCCTCGCCTTTAAAAAATATCCCTTTTGAAATTAATGCCGTAACTATTCCGACAATTATTCCGGCAAAATACAGACAAATCATAACCAGCGCCCCATATCGCGGAAAAAAAACGGCTGTAAAAAATCCATAAATAGGAAGCTTTGCGCTGCAGCTCATAAAAGGCGTAAGCATAATAGTCATTTTCCGGTCACGCTCCGACGGGAGAGTCCTGCTTGCCATAACCCCCGGCACAGTACAGCCGAAGCCTATAAGCATAGGCACAATACTTCTTCCCGACAAGCCTATTTTACGAAGCATCTTATCCATCACAAACGCCACTCTCGCCATATATCCACTATCCTCAAGCATGGAAAGAAAGAAAAACAGCGTCACTATAATAGGCACAAAGCTCAAAACACTCCCGACACCATTAAATATACCGTCAATCACAAGCGAATGTATAACATTATTTACATTCATGGCAGTCAGCATATTATCCGCCATGACTGTAATATAATTTATTCCCGTTTCCAAAGCTCCCTGAAGCCATGCCCCGATAACATTAAATGTCATATAAAATACCAGTGCCATAATAAGTATAAAAGCCGGAATTGCTGTATATTTGCCTGTAAGCAGCTTATCAAGCTGTCTGCTCCTCATGTGTTCCTTGCTTTCATTCGGCTTAATCACTGTATTTCGGCATACCTTATGTATAAAAGAAAATCTCATGTCTGCGATTGCCGCCGCGCGGTCAAGACCCCTTTCCTCCTCCATCTGACTTATAATACGCTCCAGCATCTCTTTTTTACTATCCGAAAGTCCGAGAGCGTCAAGCACTCTCTCATCACCCTCAACCAGCTTGCTCGCCGCAAAGCGTAAAGGTATATCCGCCGCCTTAGCGTTATCTTCAATCAGGTGCATTATTCCGTGCAAACACCTGTGCACAGCCCCGTTATGCTTATGCTTATCACAGAAATCTGTTCTGCCCGGCTTCTCCTGATACTGCGCCACATGCAGCGCATGCCTCACAAGCTCCTCCACACCCTCATTCTTCGCCGCTGACACAGGCACTACCGGTATACCTAGCATAGCCTCCATCTCATTTATATTTATCGACCCGCCGTTTCCGCGCACCTCATCCATCATGTTAAGCGCCAGCACCATCGGCACATCAAGCTCCATAAGCTGCATAGTAAGATACAAATTACGCTCAATATTAGTAGCGTCCACAATATTAATAATACCGGCAGGCTTTTCGTCAAGAATAAACCGGCGCGAAACAATTTCTTCCTTGCTGTAAGGCGAAAGCGAGTAAATACCGGGCAGGTCTGTAACCAAAGTATTAAAATAACCCTTTATTCCGCCGCTCTTTCTGTCCACTGTCACTCCAGGAAAATTTCCCACATGCTGATTTGAGCCTGTAAGCTGATTAAACAGCGTTGTTTTGCCGCAGTTCTGATTTCCGGCAAGCGCGAATGTCAGCACAGTTCCCTTCGGAAGAGGGTTTTCATCCGCTTTTAAATGATATTTCCCACCTTCTCCCAGACCAGGATGCTCACATTTTTTACGAACAGTATTCACACTATCCGATTTGTGTTCCTTCCTAGACCTTATAGGCGCTATTTCAATTTTTTCCGCATCTGCCAGACGCAGTGTAAGCTCATATCCGTGAATACACAGCTCCATAGGGTCTCCCATAGGAGCATATTTCATCATTGTAACCTCTGCGTCCGGAATCACTCCCATATCCAGCAAATGCTGCCTTAGAGCCCCCTCCCCGCCCACTTTAAGTATCAGCGCGGTTTCACCTATTTTCAGTTCCTTCAACGTCATAGCTTTTCCCCCGATTTTATATTTCCAAAATATCTATATCTAATTATATTGTTAAAATTCAAAAAATCATATTATAATTTTAACATTACTTATTATCCCTGTCAAGCCGATACAATG
>CAJUFV010000266.1 GCA_910585795.1 uncultured Clostridia bacterium
TCGCGAAATTGATATTTTGATTGTTGTAAATATGTTCTTGACAGGTTTTGATGCTACAACACTGAATACACTATGGGTTGATAAAAATTTGAAAATGCACGGACTTCTTCAGGCATTTTCAAGAACAAATCGTATTCTTAATTCTGTTAAGACTTTCGGCAATATCGTATGCTTCCGAAACTTACAGAAAGAGGTTGAAGATGCTGTTGCGCTTTTTGGAGATAAAGACGCAAATGGAATTGTAATGCTGAAAAGCTATGAAGATTATTATGCCGGTTATGATGAAAATGACAGACATATTGACGGATATACAGACCTTATAGATAGGCTTTTGTCCGATTATCCGCTTTCACAGCCGATTATAGGCGAGGAAGCGCAAAAGGAATTTATAAAGCTGTTCGGAGCGATATTAAGGCTAAAAAATATACTGTCCTCTTTTGATAAATTTGAGGGACAGGAAATTTTGCCGCCGAGAGTGTTTCAGGACTATCAGAGTATTTATATTGACCTTTGGAACGAGATGGTTCCAAAAGATAAAGGCGATAAGGAAAATATAAATGATGATATTGTTTTCGAAATTGAGCTTATAAAACAGGTAGAAATCAATATTGATTATATTCTTATGCTTGTGGAGAAATATCACGAATCCAACTGTGAGGATAAAGAAATATTAACAACGATAGATAAGGCTATCGGCTCGTCAATTCAGTTAAGGAGCAAAAAAGAACTTATTGAGAGCTTTATTAAAACTATAAATGCTTCAAGCAATGTTAATGACGATTGGAGAAAGTTTGTAAGTGAGCAAAAGGATATCGACCTTGATGAGATTATAGAAAATGAGAAGCTAAAAGCCGAAGAAACAAAAGAATTTATTAACAATTCTTTTCGTGATGGTATTCTTAAAACAACGGGTACAGATATTGCAAAGATTATGCCTCCTATGTCGCGCTTTGGCGGTGGCAATCGTGAGGAAAAGAAACAGAACCTTATTGAAAAATTGCGAAAGTTTTTTGATAAGTATTTGGGATTGATATAATTATTGAAATATATGAAAAGAGGACTTGATTTTTTGTCAAGTCCTCTTTTGATTTACAGCATTATAGGTCATTGTCAGATTGATAAATCAATTCATTTAATATAACTTCATCAATCTGATGTGATATTGTGTTCATTCGCTGTACCCATTCTATTTGATTTTCTGATTTGAGTTTCTCTGTAACACCGTATCGCTCTTTATATTTGGGTAATAGCGTTTCTTTCAATTTGCTTGCCTGTGCATCAACATTGCAGAGATACTCGTTCAATTTACCGCTTATAAAAAGTGTATTATAAAATGCTTTGCGGTGATTTTTCAGATATGTTCTGCACATCATACCATATTTACCAATAGGCTTACATTCAGGAATGGTTAAATTAGGGATATAATAATCTCCGACTTTTGTATATGTTCCTCCATTTTGTTCAAATAATGTTTTCATTAAATTGTCCTCCTATGATATAAATTGTTTTACAGAGGGTATATCACAGAAATTCTGTCCTTTATTTGTCCTTTATTGTTACGAAAAGTTAGTATAAATTGCGATAAGTTATAAAAAGTCAAATATATGTAAACCGCATAACAGAGCCATTTGTGACAGGGGATTAAAATTTATAACAATCATAAAAATGGGTTCGAATCTCCGATGGCTCACCATACTTTTTAATATCCGAACCCTCAAAAAAGGGTTCGGATATTTGTTTTGGCTATAATTAAAAACGGCAGTATCAACCTTTAGTTGATATTGTCGGTTTTTGTAAGTTTTAAAATCATCTCATTTATTTTAATTTTTTCTGCATTTCATACTATCAACATAAGGAGTTTTTGAAATTTGAAACAAAGAGTACAATTGACTCTATGAGGATTAGAGTAACATAAGATGTAAACATTCGTTGCGGATGTGAATATTTTAAAGCGTTAGACAATAATGTTAGGCTTGAAGCTGTTGCAATATGGTCTGATTTGAAAAAAGAACTATAAGCTTATAACACATTCAAATTATTATTAAATAGAGCGCTGTTTTATCAATCAGTGTTCTATTTTTGTTGATTGATTTGTAATTATAGGGTTGATAAAACGTATAATCGGGGTTATAGTGTAATTTTCACAGAAAAATCAGGCAGAGAAAAGATGAAAACAAATATATATACTAATATAGCTGTATATATGACAATTGATAGTGATTATATGCGGGGGAGCAATTTAGTTATGGCAGTTCTTTTGTGAAATCTTATGGATTTCTTGATTTTATGTGTTAAGATGTATATAATACTAATTGAAA
>CAJUFV010000267.1 GCA_910585795.1 uncultured Clostridia bacterium
AGTCTTTTATAATGTGTTATTTATTTATAACCTCGCCTATATTGTTTATCTGAATAGAAACAGTGCCATCCTCATTGTTTATAAATTGTATGTATTCGCTGTTTTGATAATATTCAGCCGGAAATGTCAGCTCAACACCTATATCAGTAACAATTTTTACGTTAGAAGCCAGTTTTTTTGTAACATAGCTGTTTACCTCTACTTTTTGAGGGACATTGGCTTTTTCAATTTTTTCAATAAATTCAGCCCGCATACCGGGCTTTCCGTCAAAAATTTTTTCTGCGACCTTGTCTGTCTCAATATAGTCCTGTTCGCCCTCTTCAACATTTTCTGTAATATATTCTTTCATTTTATACAATGTTTCAAGCTCATCGCCGCCGTTTTCAGCGGTGACTGTTTGCGCTATTTTTTTGACCGCGTTGACAGATTCACGTGGAGATATGTCATATATACATTCAAGAAGTACATCTGCGATAAGGTCAGTTGTTTCACCGTCAATTTTACGCCGTTTACCTTTGTAACGTATAGAAAAATCATCCATATTAATAAAGGCGCATTCACGTATTCTTTGTGAGGTTGTCGGTAAAATAGCGTAGTGATTTATTATCTGATTTTTAACCTTGCTTTCCTCCTGTGAGACCTGATGTGTATAGCCGATTTTATTATCACATTTTAGAACAGCCAGTATAGGACGTTCGTTAATTATACAGTCACATATTATCAGGTCGGAGGAATCGGGCTTGTCCGACTGGGTAATACCATCGTAAACTCTTTGCGCGATAAATTGTGACATTGATTTAAAATAGTCATTATCTTTTATGTATTCCGAAAGATGATATTTAAAGCCGCTGTTATCTGAAAATTCGCCTGTTCTCATTGACGCGTCCTCAAATACCTTCTCTATATGCTTTGTTATAAAATTATTTATGCTTGCGTCGCTTATATCAAGCTCCTCGTCGGAAAAAACGCTTACTCCTGAATTGCCGTCAAGTATATGTAATATTGCCCTCTTTAATGATGCTATCATTATATCAATCCTTTCTTAATTATCATAGTAATTGTATCATAAAAAAGAATGAAAGTAAATAAGGGCAATACGAAATTAAATAATAATTAATGCGCGACTATTTTTTTGTTTTTATAAGAATAATTACCGCACATACTAGGCCTATCATTCCCACAGAGATGGTTATGAGCAATACCGGAAGCAGGAATATTTTAGAGGGTGTTTTTTCCGCCTGCCAATTACCTGATGAATGCTTCCATTTCATTTTATTGTGTATAGAAAAAGGGGAATACACGTAAATATCGCTTTGTGATGGGAGTATTTCGCCCATGCCAAGTCTGAGCAGTGAATATCCGTTATTTGTTTTTTGAAGTACTGCGAAACTGTATTCAGGTTTGGATATGTTATTTTCATTGTAAATGTCAGAAAATACAACATAATAAACGTTACCGCCTAAATCATAGACAGCTGCAATATCGAGGATTTGTGTTGAAAAATATACATTAAATCCACCTGTGTAAAAATAATAGTTATTGCTGTAACAAAAACCGCGGCTTAAGAGGTTGTTAACGGGAGGTTTTTCAGGGGATATATGAAAAATATTTTCCATGATGTAATCAATAAATTCACTGCTGACAAGAGAAACGTTATTATAGCCAAAATTACTGCTGTTACCGTATTGAGGGTCAATATCAGTAAGCAGACGAAAGTTCTGGTGTGTGTACAGTACATACTGAAATAATGTGTCATAGTCATAATCTTTTATGTCAAAGCTCATTATATCCGCGCAGGCTGTTATGGTGCGTTTCATTTTTGTCAGTTCATCTTCTGCAATAAGGTTAAGCCTGTTTGGCATAGTATATTCCGAAATTGTATTTTCTTTGAGTTGCTTGAGAAACTGGTATATATCCGAGCTGTCGGTATGTGAAATGATTTTTCCGTTTTTTGATTCAATAATAGGGGTAATGCTGCTGAAATCTGAGATATTAGTTTTGGAGAATGTATCGTTGATGATTGTATAACAGTCATTACCGTTTTTTGATGAAAATAATATATAATCACTTCCATCTTTAGCCGCAGCGGATAACTTACAGTTTTTTTCAGAAAAAGGCAGGGTTAATCTGTCAGTCAGTTGTATTCCGTCTGTATCATCGTATACAAGACATTCAATGCTTTCTGAAGTGATTTCAGCTATAAAAAGAGAATTATTTTCCTGAAAATTTTTGGCGCCGGCATATATAATTCCGGATGTTCCGTCATAAATACCGATTTCCGATATTTTTTCGGACAGTATTCTGTCAAACTGTGGTGAGGCGAAAGCTGTCAGTGGAGTGAAAATAAGTATCATGGCGGGTAATATAAGTAATTTTTTCATAATAAAATCAAATAACGTAATTTTTACGTTACCCTCCCTGATAATAGCTTTTCCCAAAATTCGATTTTTTTTTCACAAAAAAACATTAAATTCTTGAACAATATATGGTATACCGGACGTAGTCTTTAAAATAATTTGTAATGGGGTTTTTCTTCCTCAAAGAAAAGATAACGGAGGTAATCATCTACAATTATACATACGGGACTTAAAAGAAACCACAAAATCATATAAGGCAGGCAGATTTGGCCTAATATGTTATACGGCATATCGTAGTAGTTCCATACGTTGAGATGAAGCCATAGATTGAGAATACATCCGGATATAAATTCCAGCGATGTAATAATAAACGTGCCTATAATCATTTGTATTATAAGCGGAATGTCCCATGTGTATTTTTCATTTATAAAGCCCAGTAAAAGAAAGCATAATCCTCCGAGTATAAACATACTCCAGTGTGAAAATCCGCGCCACAGCATTTCTATAAGTATATATACTATTCCTCCGAATGTAAACAGAAAAAAATGCTTTAACAGCTTTGTCATAATAATATCAGTCCTTTTTAAATTTTATTACATATACTTATTATATGAGAGTCATGGAATTTTAATCAAGGAATAAATAACAAAAAATACCGTGTAAATATACGCGGTATATGGTTTAACTTAGCTGTTTAATGTACTGAGTCTAAGGCTGAGGCTTATTTTCTGTAATCAGACCTTATAAACGGTTCATCTATACTAGTATCAGTTAAAATTTGATACTTTTGAGGATGGCGATACGCATTGCCGTGTACTTCATGCTTACGGTATTCCCGAAGCTGATTTAGATTGAGTTCAGCAATATAAATGCCTTCACGACCGTCTGCCTGTAAAATACAGGTATCACGTGAGTTGGGCAGTCCAGGAAGATAAGCTACTCCGTCAAAGACATTTGAGCCTCCGTTGCAATCTGGTACTGTATCAGGATAGTTACAGGTGGCAATAGCAAGCATATTTTCGTATGCTCTTGTGCGAAGCTGTGACAGACGATTTATTTCCATAGGACACGCGTTGGGAGTAAGAATAAGCTCTGCGCCTTTTAGCATTAAAATTCTTGCGCTTTCCGGGAATTCTCTGTCATAACATATCATTGCGCCGACTTTTACATTTCCGCATTCTGTATCAAGTGTGGTAACGCAGAAATCAGCTCCGGCTGTCAGATTTCTTTCTATATCAAAATCGCAGGTGTGTACTTTGGCGTAGGTTAATTTTTTGCTGCCAAATCTGTCAAAAAGAATACAGGTATTACGAGGGGAATTTTCATATTGTTCAAGTAAAGTTATACATATAGCCATATTTAGGGCTTTTGCTAAATTGCCGAATTCATTGACAAAATTACTGTCAGCGGAAATGGCTTCGGCAGTCCAATCACTTATAGGACGGTTATATATATTATATCCATTACTCCACATTTCAGGAAATAATGCTATATCAGCACCCTTTTCTTTAGCGGCTTCACAATATTTGATTCCCTTTTTTAAATTTGCTTTTAAGGTTCCGCAAGGTTTAATTTGCAGCAACGCTATTTTTAATAGTTTCATTATTATATATATTCCTTTGTTAAAATTTGTAATTCTGATAATATCATAAAGCGAAATAAAAAGCAAGTATAAAACGCGTATATCACTATCTAAAAATGATATACGCGTTAGCGGCTTCTTGTACTTTATTTATGGTATTTCTTATACGCACATTATTGTTGAGCAAGCATTAAATATCCAAATTGGAAACATATCTGGCATTTGCTTCGATGAAATCGCGTCTTGGTTCAACCTTATCTCCCATAAGTATTGTAAAGGTCTGGTCAGCGATGATGGCATCATCAAGAGTAACCTTCAGCATAGTACGTTTGGAAGGATCCATAGTTGTTTCCTTAAGCTCAATAGGATCCATTTCACCAAGACCCTTATAACGCTGCACTTTAGCTCCGCTGCCCATTTCAGCAAGTAATCTGTCACGCTCATCCTCGTCAAAAGCGAAATGCTCCTCAAGATTTTTATTTTTGCCCTTGAAAACTTTGAAAAGAGGTGGCTGAGCGATATAAATATTTCCATTTTCAATAAGCTGAGGCATATACCTGAAGAAGAATGTCAAAAGCAAAGTCCGTATATGCGCGCCGTCAACATCGGCATCAGCCATAATGACAATTTTTCCGTATTTCAAATTGTCAATATCGAAATCTTCGCCTATACCGGTTCCTAAAGCTTGAATAACAGGAAGAAGCTTTTCATTTGAATACACTTTGTCGATACGTGACTTTTCTACGTTAAGCATTTTACCCCAAAGAGGAAGAATCGCCTGGAAACGTCTGTTACGTCCCTGTTTTGCGCTGCCTCCGGCGCTGTCGCCCTCGACAATGAACAGCTCTGCGTAATCTGCGCCTTCGTCTGTGCATTTTGCAAGCTTACCTAACAGAGATGAATTGCTCGCATTTGAATTTTTTCTTGTTAGTTCTCTTGCGCGTTTTGCTGCTTCTCTTGCTCTGGAGGCAGTAAGCGTTTTTTCAACAATAGTTTTTGCTACTTTTGGATTTTCTTCAAGGAAAGCTGACAATTTATCATTCAGAGCATTTTCAACAAGAGCTCTCGCTTCACTATTACCAAGTTTTGTTTTTGTTTGACCTTCAAACTGTGCCTCGACAACTTTAACGCTTATAATGGCTGTCAGTCCTTCGCGTGTATCCTCTCCTGAAAGATTCGAGTCTTTTTCCTTCAGAAGATTATGTTTTCTTGCATAATCATTTATAACACGGGTAAGACCCGCTTTGAAGCCGGTTTCGTGTGTACCGCCGTCGCCTGTGTGTATGTTGTTGGCAAAGCTTAGAAGCGCTTCTGAATAGGAGGTAGTATATTGCATGGCAACCTCTACCATCATATCATCGCGTTTTGCCTCAAAATATATTATATCGTCGTGAAGAGGGTCTTTGTTTTTATTGATATATTGCACAAATTCTTTTATGCCGCCTTCAGCGTGAAGTGTAACTGTTTGTGGATTTTCTATTCTGTAATCGGTGAGCAGAATTTTGACTCCCTTGTTTAGAAATGCCTGTTCACGCAGTCTTTTTAAAAGTATGTCATAATCAAATTCAAGAACCTCAAAGATTTCAGGGTCTGGCTTAAAAGTGATTTTTGTACCTGTTTTATCAGTATTACCAATGACTTTCAGCTTGCATGTCGCTTTGCCGCGTTCATAGCTTTGATAGTGAATATGCTCTCCGTCTGACACTTCAACCTCTAGACTTTCTGAAAGCGCGTTGACGACGGATGAACCAACACCGTGTAAGCCGCCTGATACTTTATATCCACCGCCTCCGAATTTACCGCCGGCATGAAGGATAGTAAGGACAACTTCAACTGTTGGTATACCCTGCTGCGGATGAATACCTACAGGGATACCTCTTCCGTTATCAGTAACAGTTACAGAATTGTCAGGGTTGATGTCTACCTTGATTTCACTGCAATATCCGGCAAGGGCCTCGTCAATAGAATTATCTACAATTTCGTATACAAGATGGTGCAGACCCGGTGAAGCGGTAGAGCCGATATACATACCGGGACGTTTTCTTACGGCGTCAAGTCCTTCAAGCACCTGTATCTGATTTTCATCATAGGTAGTTTCAATCTTTTCAATATCACTCATAAGTTTTTTCTCCTTATTAAAAATTCTATCCTGATTGTATCTAACGTAAACCACGTTTTGCCAATATTTTTGAAGAAACACAGGAAATAAATACTTTTGTTTCTTCTTTTTCATTTACAACCACAAATGATTTTGGCAAATCATCTGTAGAGTTTATAATTAAACCGTTTTTCTGAGATTCGGCGAGGAAATTTCTGCCAAGTCGTGATACGGTTGTATTATCCATGTCAAATATTCCGATAATATTTTTTGTATTTACAACAATATTTTCTTCAACCCGAAGATACATATTTTTATAAACTCCTTTTAGATTTTTTCGTTTATTACTGAGCCGTTTTTTATACGAAGCAGTTTTGTGTCCGATGTGCTCTCTATAAGGTCTGTATCTGTAGATGTAATAAGAACTTGTTTGTCACGGATTTTTTGTGACAGATACATTCGTCTGTTAATATCAAGCTCGCTCATTATATCATCCAGAAGAAGAACCGGATACTCGCCTTTAATAGAGTGTATATAGTCTGCCTGGGCTATTTTCATAGACAGCGCGGCGGTACGCTGCTGTCCCTGTGATGCGTATATACGCGCTTCTTTGCCGTTGACCGAAATATGAAGGTCATCGCGCTGTATGCCTATCTGGGCTGACGCAAAATCAATTTCACGACGCTGATGGCGCTCAAGATATTTGAAAATTGAGCTTTTATCGGTTTCCTCGCAGCGTATTCCGGAGGAATAGTCAATTTTGAGAGCTTCGCCGGATATTTCTTTTTGTATTTCAGATGCGAAGCTGTTAATCAGCTTTATAAATTCGCGGCGGTATTCTATTATTTTAGACGCTTCAATTGCAAGCTGTTCATTCCATACGGACAACATGACATCTGATTTGACGCCTTTGAATTTAAGCGTTTTAAGCAGGCTGTTTTTTTGTCCTAGAGCTTTGTGATAGTCAATAAGGCTTGTAAGGTATCTTGGATAAAGCTGGCTTACGGATGAGTCGATAAAACGTCTGCGTGAGGAAGGAGAGCCTTTTACAAGGTCTAAATCCTCCGGAGAAAACATTACGACATTTAAGTAGTTCATAAGCATACTTAGCTTCGTGATTTGCACATGATTAACGGATATATTTTTTTTGCCGTTTTTAACCATACGTATAACAGAGCTGTAATCGCGCGCGCCGTCATGAAAGTCAAGTGAAAGCTTGAAGAAATCCTCGTTAAATTTAATAAGCTCCTTATCGGATTTTGCTCTGTGGCTTCTGCCTTGAGCGAAAATGTACACCGCTTCAAGAATATTTGTTTTTCCCTGAGCATTGTCTCCATATATAACATTGGTGTAAGGGGAAAAATCAATTTTTTCCGAGGAATAGTTTCGGAAATTTGAAAGGGATAGGGAGGAAATATACATTATTCCGCTCCGATTTCTATACTGACTGCGGCATCTTCAAATTCAATTGCAACTATGTCGCCTGGGCGGATTTTTTTGCCGCGCATTGTACATATTTCGCCGTTTACAGAAACTATTCCATCAAGAATCATATCCTTTGCTATTGCGCCGCTTTCGGCAAGAGCGGAGAATTTGAGAAGCTGGTCAAGCTTTATATATTCGGTTGTTATGTTTATATTCATTGTTTCCATAGACATATAATCCTTAATTCTGTATTCTTGTTACTGAGGTTACACCGTGAAGCTGTGTTATTTTCTTTTTAAGCAGGGCAAGGTCTGAGGTGTTTCTTATTTCGACTCCTATTTGTATAATCGCAATACCTTTTTTTGTAACAAAAGCATTGACCGATTTGAATGGGATTTTAAGAGTTGACAGTATATTTGTTATTTCAAGAAGAACACCGTCGCGGTCTGGAGCCTCAATCTGAAGATTTGCTATATATGATGTGCTGCGCTCGCCGTCCCATGATACCTCTATAAATCTGTTTTTATCCTCTTCTGACATTATAGATGGATTCATATTAGGACAATCGCTTCGATGAACGCTGACACCTCTGCCTTTTGTAATAAAGCCTACTATATCATCGCCGGCTACAGGATTGCAGCAGCGCGCAAGCCGTACAAGGCAGTTATCAATATCCTTGACAACTATACCTTTGCTTGACGCGTGGCGTTTCGCGGGCTCCGCCTGAATTGTGTGATTTTCTTCATCGTACACTGCTTCAAGGTTTTTCTTAGCTTCAAGAGCTTTATTTTGTTTTATCCACTCTTCGCGCAGGCGTACAACAACTTTTTGTGCGGTCAGTCCACCGTAGCCGACGCTTGCGTAAAGGTCGTCAAGTGTCTGGAAGCTGTAACGCTTGGTAAGTAATGTAATCCATTCCGGTTTGAAGAGCTGTTCATGAGTGTTGCCCAGACGGCGCAGCTCACGTTCTATAAGCTCTTTTCCGTGCTCAATATTTTCATCGCGGCGTTCGCGCTTAAACCATTGATTTATCTTGTTTTTTGCCTGAGAGGTACGGCAGATTTTAAGCCAGTCTCGGCTTGGACCATGAGTGTTTGCGGTAAGAATTTCAACGATTTCACCGTTTTGCACCATATAATGGTTAGGGACGATTTTTCCATTAACTTTTGCTCCGCTCATTTTATATCCTACCTGAGAATGAATCGCGAAGGCAAAGTCGATAACTGTACTTTTGGCTGGAAGTGATATAACCTTTCCCTGCGGTGTGAATACAAAAACCTCATCCTCAAACAGGTCAAATTTCAGAGTGTTGAAAAAATCATCGGTATCAATGATACTTGTTTGTGTGTCAAGAAGTTGCCGTACCCATTCCAGCTTTGAATCCATATCACTGGCTCCGGATATACCCTCTTTGTATTTCCAGTGAGCCGCGATTCCATTTTCAGCTACACGGTGCATTTCCCATGTGCGGATTTGAATTTCAAAAGGAGTACCGTTTGGACCTATAACTGTAGTATGAAGCGACTGATACATATTTGGTTTAGGCATTGCGATATAGTCTTTGAAACGCATTGGGACAGGTGTGTATAGGTCGTGTACCATACCCAGAACAGCATAACAGTCAGCAACAGAGTCAACAATGACTCTTACGGCAAACAGGTCATACAGCTCGTCAATTGTTTTATTTTGAGTATACATTTTACGGAATATGCTGTAAAAATGCTTCGCGCGTCCCGTAACCTGTCCGGTTATACTCATTTGCTCAAGCTTTTCACGCAGGACATCCATAATATCGCGTATATATTTTTCACGTTCTTCCTTTTTCTGATTGATGCTTTGTGTAATTTCGTCATACGCAACAGGGTCAAGATATTTTAACGCTAAATCCTCAAGCTCAATTTTGATTTTAGACATACCGAGACGGTGGGCAAGAGGCGCGTATACGTCAAGCGTTTCTTTAGAAATTAAAAGCTGTTTGGCACGGGGCATGAAATTAAGCGTCCGCATATTGTGCAGTCTGTCTATCAGCTTTATAACAACAACGCGGATATCCTTTGCCATAGCGAGAAACATTTTACGCAGATTTTCCACCTGTTGTTCCTCGCGGGTGTTGTATTTTATCTGTTTCAGCTTTGTAACTCCGTCAACAAGCTCGGCAACGCTGCTGCCAAAAAGGTCCTCAATATTTTTATATGTGTATGGGGTATCTTCAACTACGTCATGCAGAAGCGCAGCAGAAATAGCAGTGGCGTCAAGAGACAGCTGCGCTGCAATGTAGGCAAGCTGTACAGGATGTTCTATATACGGAGCGCCGCTGCGTCTGAACTGGTGTGAATGAGCGGATTTTGCCAGATGGTATGCAATATAAATCATATCGGTATTGGCATTGGGACTATAGCTCTTTACCATACCGATTATTTTATCAACAAGCACATCTGTATCATCAATATTCTGCGGTATTTTTTCCGGAGAAAGAATAACAGGATTTCTTGCTTCCGTCATATGCTCACATCCTTCCGTAATTATTTGCTTAATTTTAAATCCTTTATCAGAAGCTGAACGGATTCGCAGCCCTGATAGTTGTTTATATCCATTTGAAAGGCTAAATTTATAAAATCACCTTTGTTTATGATGCCGGCAAATTCACCTAGACCAAAGCCTATGCAGTTAATCACGCAGTTGTTTTTTGCGACACGCAGCCGCAAATGCTGGTTTTCAATACCGGCTGTTGCAATATTTACCACCTGTACGGCTGATATGGCGAAAACGGGTTTTTCGTTACGCATACCGAATGGTTCGAGATTTGATAGTATTTTCGCGTTTTCAAGTGTCACAGACTGCTCGGATAATGGACAGTCAATCTCAACAGAAGGTATCATGTCCTGTTCAGTTAAGGTTTCATCGGCAAATTTATTTATTTCTTTAATAAACGCGTCAAGGTCAGACATATTGATATTCAGGCCTGCCGCAACAGCGTGACCGCCAAAATCCGTAAGATGTTTTTCACAGTGAGTAAGCGCGTCAAACAGGTTGAAGCTTTTGATGCTTCTGCCTGAGCCTTTTCCTATACCGTTTGAGTAAGAAATAAGTATGCAGGGCTTGTAATACATATCACAAAGCCTTGAGGCTACAATGCCTATAACGCCGTGATGCCAGTCCTCACGCGCAAGAACAATTACCTTTTTTTTCTGAAAATTAGGGTCGGCCGAAATCATATCAAGTGCTTCATTAAATATTTGTTTTTCTGTCATCTGACGCTCTTTGTTTTCAGCGTCTAGAGCAAGAGCGATTTCTCTGGCTCTGTTATCATCTTTTGTAAGAAGAAGCTCAACGGCAGTTGTCGCGGTTCCCAGTCTGCCTGCCGCGTTAAGCCGAGGGGCAATTGAGAAAGCTATTGTGGAAGCTGTCACTGGTTTTTCCAATACACCGGCAATTTCCATAATGGCGCGCAGACCTTTTCTTCTGGGATTTTGAAGAATCTTTAATCCCTTATCAACGATAATCCTGTTTTCGCCCAGAAGAGGGACAACGTCCGCAATTGTACCAAGTGTGGCAATATCAACATACTCCGCAAAAACATCCTTTGTATGCAGGCCTTTTGCTATTGCGAGCGCAAGAATAAATTTAAAGGAAACACCTACACCAGCAAGAGAGCTGAAAGGATATTCACAGTCAGAGCGTTTGGGATTAAGAATGGCCACTGCTGCTGTTGGGAGACGCTCCTTACAGGTATGATGGTCTGTGATAATAACGTCCATACCTTGCAGCTTTGCGAATTCAACTTCGCCGATGGCTGTAATTCCACAGTCAACAGTTATCATAAGCTTGATGCCTTTTTTAACAAGCTTATTTACTGCCATAATATTGATGCCGTAGCCTTCTTCCTTACGGTCGGGAATATAGTATTCGGCATCTGCTCCAATAGATTTTAGAAATTCATATAAAAGAGCTGTTGAAGTTATGCCGTCAACGTCATAATCTCCGTATACCGCGATTTTTTCTTTATTATCAATTGCCGTGCTGACACGTTCAACAGCTTTGTCCATATCAAGCATAATCGAGGGATTGATTATGTCTGACATTGATTTTTTCAGATATGAGGATATTTCTTTGTCATCAACACCACGGTTCAGAATTATTGTGGATATAATGCGTGAGATATGGTGCTCCTGCGAGATAGTATTAATTATATCAGAATTTAGCTTCTTGTTTTTAAATATCCAAATTTTGTCAGTCATAGCGTACTCCAAAAATATATTTTCGGGATAAAAAGTAAATCCGGCCCGATTATTATAATTATAAAAGATGTATTTATTATAACATTTTTTTGGGCAGAATTCAAGTAAAATAGGCATTTTTGAATAAAATAATAAACTTTGGTTAAGAATAAGCTATGTAGAAAGGAGTGAGTTAAATGAACAACAATAATAACAATCAGAAACAGAATAACACTCAGAATAATAATCAGAATCAGAATAAGAAGAACAATCAGACGCAAAATCAAAAGAATAATAACAATAATAATAATCAGAATACAGATTTTTAAGAGAATGAAATATGACATTGCAAAATTGAATTTTTGCAATGTCATATTTTTTTTTTGCATTATAAGCTTATGCGAATATATCTGTGGACGGATGCTGAGGCTTTCTTTTAACACGCTTTAAAATTAAAGCGGTAATAATTATGGCAACCGCCGGTACTATTAGCCATAGTATATTAAAATCCGCTTTTGAATATTGCAGGCAAATTGTATTTTTTGTGCCTGCGGCGGTAAGTATAACATATTTACCTCTTGCTTTTGTATCAATTAATTCCCATTTACCGTCCTGCATACGCCATGCTGTGATTTTGTCACAGTTTTCATTAAGCAGACGTATTTTGACAGTGTTATTTTTATTGGTGTCAATATTATTAAGCGCGATATCATATACTTTTGTGTTTCCATATGCTTTTTGAGGACGGACTGCGTCGCTTTCATTAATATGAAGAGTGGCTTTATCGGTAAAATTACCCTCTGCCAAAGCTAGAGAAAGCTTGCCGGATTCGTTTTTTTCATTGCTGGAAAGTACGGTTATATACGGAGTGTATTCACAGACGATTTCCATATTTTCTGTTACGGTTTTACTGTCAGTAGTCTGCCATGTGCCGAAATGTCCGTCCTTTTCAGGTATTTCTGGATATTTAATGAGCTTCGTGTCATCACCATAGCTTATATCCTGTGATGCTATAATCTTATTGTCGGCTTTAAATGTTACAGTGAAGGCGATAAAACGTTTAGGAATGCCTGCGATATTTTTAAGCCGGTCAAAATCTACGGGTTCAGCGGAATTTTTATAGCTGATGCCGTCAAGTGCGCCCAAACCGTTGTCGATGAATAAATTTCCGGAAAGATTTTCACGGCTTTTGCACATTCCGGCAATTGCTCCGGTACATTCATCACCTGTGATATTGACAATTGAACAGCATGAGCTTAGGCGGCTGCCTTTTCCTGCGATTCCTCCCACATAACGCTTGCCTTCAAGTCTGCATTTGGAATAGCTTTTTCGTATTGTTGATTCGCTTTTGCCGGATATACCCCCGATGTAATTACCTCCGGTGCTGTTTATGCTTCCGTAATTTTCACACGCATAAATTGTGCCTATTTCAGAAAGTCCGGCAATACCGCCAGTACAGTCTTTTTTTCCGGTTACTTCTCCGTCATTTATGCAGGACTGGAGAACGGTTTTTGTTATATATGTAAAATTAAGGGTGTCAGGCTTTTGTATATCGTCTTCAGGGTCTTTTGAATATTCAATAGCCATTGCTCCGGCAATGCCTCCTGTATTGCGGTCTGCTTCTATTTTCCCTGAATTTTGGCATCCTGTAATCTTTCCTTGTGTTGTGCTTTCTATTTCCTCATCGGATATGTCAAGAAATTTGTCAGATATATTTGTGGAGCTGTTTTTTAGTTCGTCAAAGCCGTCAGCCATTAAATTCATTATTGTGTTAAACTGACCGTTTATCCTGTTTAAATTTGTATTAATTGTATTTTTACTGTTATTAGCTGTATTTTTCAGACTGTCTAATTCTGAGGAAATATCAGACATTGAAGTGAAAAGTTTATCTCCTGCCTCTCTGAAATCATCGCTCAGTGTGACAAATTCCATTGTTTTTTCGTTTGACAAATCAGAAAGAATTTGTTTTATATCAGATGTTGAGTTTTTTATATCCTCTGATGTTCGGGACAGAGAGGATAAGGCGTCTGAAATTTTATCCTTGGCCGTATTGAGCTGGATGCTTGTATCGTCCAGATATTCCTCCAGTATGAAAAAAATATCTGTGAGAGAATTACTTAAATCTGATAAGCCCGTTGTTAAGTAATGTGTGGCTTCTTCAAGATAATCAACTGAAGAATTAATGCTTCTGGCAATAGATTTGAATTCAGACAGGTCTATTTCTGTGTTTAGAATGAGTACGTCAAGACTTTTTGTTATGCTATTTAACGCTGATATTGTTTTGCTTGTATGTTCTTTTATTGTATTTATATTCTTTATAATTTCCTTTATATTTTCTGCTATGTTCTGAGAGCTGCTGCCGTTTAATATGGTATTGATTTTATCAAGAGAATTTTTTATTTCTGTTTTGGCGGTTATTATATCTTTAATGGCGGTAGATAGCGATGACAGCGAGTTTTTAATCTGCGTTTTATTATTAAATTTA
>CAJUFV010000268.1 GCA_910585795.1 uncultured Clostridia bacterium
AAAGCCGAAGCATTACGCTTCGGCTTTTCTTTATACTTCAATTAGTTCATATTCTCTGCTTCCGACGCCTAGCGCCGCGGCAGATTCAATAGTACGAATTCCGTTACGGCTTTCTATACGCTCAATTAAATGCTCATGTCCTGGGTCATCCACAGCAGAGTATACCAAATCAATACATGCCTGGTCAACAGCAACAGGGTCAAGCGAAATTAAAATCCCTATATCCTTCATACACGGGTCTTCCGCAACGGCACAGCAGTCACAGTCAACTGATATATTGCACATAACATTTATATATACAATGTTACCGCTAAAATATTCTGCAACAGATGCTGCCGCATCGGCCATAGAATCAAGAAACGCGTCATGGTCAGACGTCCATATTTCTTCAGGTACACCTGCCCCATGTATATATGCTTTACCAGCTGATGATGCTATACCTATAGAAATTTGTTTAAGAGCTCCGCCGTAGCCGCCCATAGGATGTCCCTTAAAATGCGCCAGCACCAGCATAGAATTATAATAAGTCAGATTTTTTCCCACATAGTTTTTCTTAATCTGCTTTCCATTCGGAATATCAAGCTCAATATCAGGCCCTTCGGCATCCAGTAAATCCACAGGGAAATATTTATTCCAGCCATGTGATTCTAACGTTTTCAAATGCTTATCCGTCGTGTTACGAGCACCGTCATACGCGGTATTGCACTCTACAGCAGTGCCATTTACATATTCTATAACGGGACGCCAAAACTCAGGCTTTAAAAAATTCTGATTGCCTTCCTCACCTGAATGAATTTTCACAGCCACTTTTCCTGTAAGCTCTTTATCTAATTTTTTATACATTTTAAGCACATTTTCCGGAGATATAATTTTTGAAAAATAAACCTTTGATTTCATATATATTTCCTCCTGACCACATTATTTTAACGGAAAACACAGGGCTTCTCCTTTTCCAAGAAGAAACCCTGATACATAATTATTTTACAACTATATTAACCAGCTTATTCGGAACCGCTATAACCTTGACAACATTTTTGTCTTCAATAAGCGCTTTAATCTTGTCTGTATTCATAGCCGCATCCTGAGTTCCGTCCTTATCAAGACCCGCAGGAAGCATAAGCTTATCTCTGATTTTACCATTTATCTGCACCACAATTTCAACTTCATCATCCACAGTCTTTTCCTCATCATATTTCGGCCATGGCTGCAAAGAAAGTAATTCTCCGTTTCCGTAAGTCAGCCATAACTCCTCCGTCATATGAGGAGCGACAGGATTCAAAAGCGTGATAAGTGTTTTATACTCGTCCTTAGTAACAGAACCTTTCTTTGAAAAATCATTTACGAGACTCATCATTGAGGCTATAGCCGTATTGAACTTCATTCTCTCAAAGTCTTCGCCAACCTTTTTGATTGTCTTGTTCATTGTCTTTTCAAGGTCTTGACTATAGCCTTCGGTATCATTTACAATTGACTGCAAATTCCATACTCTTTCAAGGAATTTATAGCAACCCTTAAGCCCCTGCTGAGACCACGGCGTTGACTGGTCAAACGCGCCGATAAACATCTCATATGTTCTGAAAGCATCAGCGCCAAACTCATTTACAACATCATCTGGATTTACTACATTACCTCTTGACTTTGACATTTTTTCATTATTCTCACCCAAAATCATTCCATGAGAAGTACGCTTCATATAAGGCTCTTTTGTCGGCACCACTCCTATATCATAAAGGAACTTATGCCAGAAGCGTGAATATAGCAGATGAAGCGTTGTATGCTCCATACCGCCGTTATACCAGTCAACCGGAGACCAATATTCAAGCGCTTCCTTAGAAGCCAAAGCCTCATTATTATGCGCATCCATATATCTTAGGAAATACCAGCTTGAACCTGCCCACTGAGGCATTGTGTCCGTCTCCCTCTGAGCCTTGCCGCCACAGTGAGGACACGTCGTCTCTATCCAGTCATATGCTTTCGCAAGAGGCGATTCACCGTTTTCCCCCGGCTCAAATGTGTCAAGCTCCGGCAGTTCAAGCGGCAGTTCACTTTCGGGAATTGCCACCCATCCGCACTTGTTACAGTATACCAGCGGAATAGGCTCGCCCCAGTAACGCTGACGTGAAAATACCCAGTCACGCAGCTTGAAATTAACTTTTCTTTCACCTAATCCTTGCTTTTCAAGCCAGTCTATCATAGCCGGAATTGCTTCTTTTACCGGAAGTCCGTTAAGGAAGTCCGAATTAATCATATTTCCCTTATACACGTCTGTATAGGCTTCTTCCTGAACATCCTTTCCGCCTGATACAACTTCTATAATAGGCAGATTAAATTTCTTGGCAAAATCCCAGTCACGGCTATCATGCGCTGGAACTGCCATAATCGCTCCGGTACCATAAGTTACCAAAACATAATCCGAAATAAATACCGGCAGCTTAACGCCGTTCGCAGGATTAACCGCGTAAATTCCCTCAAGTTTTATACCCGTCTTATCCTTAGCAAGCTCTGTACGCTCAAACTCGGATTTCTTCGCGGCCTCAGCCTTATACGCTATAACCTCGTCATAATTTATTATACTATCCTTCATCTTTTCAACTAGCGGATGTTCAGGCGACATAACCGTATAAGTCGCACCGAACAGCGTGTCAGCGCGAGTTGTATATACAACCATCTCATCACCTGTAGAGAGCTTAAATTTAACCTCCGCGCCCTCGCTTCTGCCTATCCAGTTTTTCTGCTGTGTTTTAATCTTTTCAAGATATTCAACATCGTCAAGGTCATCAATCAGACGCTGCGCGTATTCCGTAATTTTCAGCATCCACTGGCTTTTGCGTTTCTGCACAACCTCGCTGCCGCATCTCTCGCACACTCCATTCACAACTTCCTCATTAGAAAGTCCCACCTTACAGCCTGTACACCAGTTTATAGGCATCTCCTGCTTATACGCAAGTCCATGCTTAAACAACTGAAGAAATATCCACTGTGTCCATTTATAATAATCAGGGTCTGTAGTATTAACCTCTCTCGACCAGTCAAAGGAAAAGCCCAGCATTTTCAGCTGGCGCGTAAAATTAGCAATATTTTTCTCCGTTACAATTTTAGGATGAACCTTATTTTTTATAGCAAAATTTTCCGTCGGAAGGCCGAACGCATCCCAGCCAATAGGATACAGAACGTTATAGCCCTCCATACGTCGTTTTCTGGCAATTATATCAAGAGCTGTATAGCTTCTCGGATGTCCTACGTGCAGTCCGGCTCCTGACGGATATGGAAACTCAATCATAGTAAAATATTTAGGCTTTTTACTGTTTGTCTCAGCATGAAAAGCACCGGTTTCCTCCCATTTATCCTGCCATTTTTTTTCAAATACTTTAAAATTATAGCTTTCCATTTGTATTTAAACTCCTTTGTATTTTGATTTTTAATGCGGTTTATTCATCTGCGGTCTCACCGACGTTATCCCATAATCGTTCAATCGCATAAAATTCTCTGATTTCCTGCTGCATTACATGCACAATTACATCACCGTAATCCATTAAAATCCACGAGCCGCCCCGATAGCCCTCCTTATGATTTAATACAAATCCGGCCTCCTCCATTTTCTCCTCTACCTCGTCAACACAAGCCCTTACCTGTACTGTTGACTGACAGGAGGAAATGATAAAATAATCTCCAAGCGATGTTTGCCCTGATACATCAAGCACTTCAATATTGCCGGCTTTCTTATCGTCGAGTGCTTTTGTTATTATCTTAACCTTTTTATTATCAGCCATTTCAATCCCTCTTTTCCTGTTTTTTATTCAAAATCAAATCATTCCACATGTAAATCATATTGGGATGTATAACGCCACGTCTGTTGTATTGGAGCATAAACTGCTGTCTGACGCTTATGAAAACCGCCTCATCCAAATCTCTGTTCACTGCCTCTCGAAGCTCATCGGCTCCGTCAAAATCACGGCTTTTCTCCGTCATATCAGCGATATAAACAATCTTTTCAAGCAAGGTCATTTTGGCGTTTCCTACAGTATGATATTTTATAGAATTTAAAACATCCGCATCATCAATTCCATATTCTGTCTTTGCCAGCTCCGCGCCAAGAAAACCATGAATTGCCGCGGGACAGTTAAGCGTTTCACTATCCAGCTTTACACCGTTTTTTTTGCATAGCTCCACCTGCTCACTAATAGAATACCCCTTCGCGCAGTCATGCAAAAGTCCCGCTAAATACGCCTTGTCCGTGTCCGCGCCATAAAGCGCGGCAAGTCTTTTCGCTTCCTCCGCAACGCCTATACTGTGCTTATATCTTTTTTCATCCAATACTTTTTTTAATTGCTCTTTCATTTCTATTCACCATATAATTTATGTTCTTTAATGTATTCAAGCACACAGTCAGGAATCATATATCTTACTGTCTTACCGGCCTTAAGACGATTTCTTATATCTGTTGAAGAAATTTCTATAATAGGGGCATTAATCGGAAAAATATTCTGTCCGAACATACCGCGCATTTTGCTTATTGCCTCTCTCATAGTTTCTTTGGATTTTCTCGGAAATACAAGCAGTGTACACATAGACAGTATTTCCTCAGGCTTGTACCACTTTGTCAAATCCGACAGTGAATCCTCTCCTATTATGAAAAACAGCTCATCAGCCGGATATTTTTCCGTAAGATACCTCAAAGTATTTACACTGTAGGACTTTTCTTTTCTGTTTATTTCAAAAGCGTCATCCTCAAATGCATCATTTCCATTTATGGCAATATGCGTCATCTGATACCTATGTCTTGAAGGCATCCCTGCTTCCTTATGCGGTGGATTGCCTCCTGTTATAAATATCACCCTGTCCAGACCATATTCCTCCATCGCCATTTCAGCAATGAGCAGATGCGCGTTATGCAGCGGATTGAAGGTACCGCCCATTATACCTGTTTTCATCCTTTAGGCAGCTCGATTTTTCTGTATTTTTCTTCGTCAGACCTGCGGTAAATAATAAACTTGCTTCCAATTGACTGTACCGGCTCCGCGTCAAGCTTTTCGGCCACACTATTACATGTATCACGCGTATCAAGAAACGCAGTCTCAAGAATATGCACCTTTAATATTTCACGCTTATTCAGCGCCTTATCAACACCATCTAAAAAAGCATCTGTCACTCCCTCTTTGCCAATTTGGAATATCGGCTCAAGCTCATGCGATATTTTTCTCAGATATGCTCGTTGTTTGCTTGTTATCATTATATCCTCCGCATTATAAAATAATTATAAATATATGCTGTTTATTATATCATTTTATCTCAATCGTGTCAATAAAATGATGTAAAAAATTACTATTGCATACAGCCACAAAACAACGCTTTTCGTATATATTCGTATATTTTCCAAATTATGTTGACTATTAGCTGTCAAATGTGTTATACTAGTAATGTTGTAATAATGGTCGGAAAAAATTAATATGGAGGTAAAATTGTGGCAAAAGCTAAAAAACTGAAAATCATACCATTAGGCGGTCTTGATGAAATAGGGAAAAATCTTACCGCAATTGAGTACGGAAACGAAATTATAATGGTAGATTGCGGTATGGCTTTCCCCGATGATGATATGCCCGGAATTGATATGGTAATTAACGATATTACCTATCTTGAAAAAAACTGGTCGAAAATAAAGGGCATCTTTTTAACCCACGGTCATGAGGACCATATCGGAGGACTGCCTTATTTTCTTAAAGCGATTAATGTTCCTGTATACGGTACACGGCTCACTATAGGACTTGTTGAGCATAAATTAAAGGAGCATAATCTTTTATCACAGGTAAAGCTTATCCGTGTGAAATACGGAAATACTATCAAAGCAGGACAGAACTTTTCTGTCGAATTTATAAGAACAAATCATTCAATCGCGGACAGCGCCGCCCTGGCAATTAAAACACCAGTCGGAACAGTCATTCATATGGGTGACTTTAAAATTGATTCCACACCGATTGTAGGTGATATGATTGACCTTGCAAGGTTTGGAGAGCTTGGCAAGGAAGGTGTTCTCGCGCTTATGTCAGACAGCACAAACGTTGAACGGAAGGGCTACGCAATGAGCGAAAGAAGTGTCGGAGAGCGGTTTGAACAGATATTCAAGGGCTGCAACAAACGTATTATTGTAGCAACCTTTGCTTCAAATGTACACAGAGTACAGCAAATTATTGACGCGGCGGCAAAAAACGGACGCAAGGTGGCTGTTTCCGGAAGAAGTATGGAAAATATAGTTGAAATTTCTATTCTTCTAGGATATATGAAGGTACCCGAAGGCGTGCTTATTAACATTGACAACATAAAAAAATACAGACCAAATCAAGTAGTTATTATTACAACAGGTTCTCAGGGCGAGCCTATGAGCGCTCTGACAAGAATGGCATTCTCTGACCACCGTAAGGTGGAGGTGACAAAGGATGACCTCATTATAATAAGCGCAACGCCTATTCCCGGAAACGAAAAATCTGTTTCCAACGTTGTAAACGAGTTGTTTAAAATCGGAGCTGATGTAATATACAGAGCTCTGGCGGAGGTTCATGTTTCAGGTCACGCCTGTCAGGAAGAGCTCAAGCTCATCCTTGCCCTTACAAAACCAAAATATTTTATTCCCGTGCACGGAGAACACAGGCATCTCGTGCTTCACAAGGAACTAGCCGCCAGCGTCGGCATACCTCATAAAAACAGCTTTGTTCTTTCCAACGGACAAGTTCTGGAGCTTGACACGCACAGCGCAAAGCTTGCGGGCATGGTTCCGGCCGGTAAAATTCTTGTGGATGGTCTTGGCGTGGGAGATGTGGGAAATATTGTTCTGCGGGATAGAAAGCATCTATCCGAGGACGGACTTATTATAGTTGTTGTTACTATTTCACATGACAGCAAAGAAATGGTATCTCGTCCGGATGTAATTTCACGCGGATTTGTGTATGTACGCGAAGCGGAATCTCTTATTGACGGAGTACGAAGCGTTGCCGCGCAAAGTATTACCGAATGTCTGGGTAAACGTAATATGGACTGGTCGATTCTAAAAAGCTCGATGAAATCATCAGTAGCGCATTATATCTACGAACAGACAAAACGTTCACCTATGATACTTCCGATTATTGAGGAAATTTAAAACAAAATGGAGCTGTTTTAATTAAACAGCTCCATTTTTGTATAGACAGTACAAATTAAAGAGCCTACAGCGTAATGTTTAATTTTAAACAAGATACTGACATTGTTTTTCCATCGGTGTCAGTTTTGTTTTTAACTGCATTTGCTCATTATTGTAGAAATATATGTATTCATCTATGATATTTTGCCCTTCCTCAAACTAGCATAGTTTTTAGATTACGATATATTCCGTTTCGTTCAAGACATATATATGCACCACAATATCCGTATGTCTTACCGTATTTATCCTGACATTCTCATACCATGTCAGCAAGAAATAAATCTTTTGAGGGAGCATCAATCCTATTTACAAAGCAATCGTATACGGCGTTATACACTAAGAATCAGCATCTTTAGCTTATTGCATACCTATTTATGACGATAAATAATACGATATTTAACTTAATACTTTCACCTCCTTTACAATTCTAAGAGAAAATCCCGCAATAATTCATTCTCCATTTGCAGACGCTTGTTTTCATATTTGCATTCCTGTAAAATTTTTTGCTGGTTTTCTACCACGCTGTCTAGAGATTCCTGCTAACTCTTTATGAAGTTCAACGGTAAAGAAGATTCCAAACAATCTTATGATTTACAAATCCAAGTTCATCCGCAAATTCTCTCTGCGTAAATCCTTCGCTTGTTAATTCTCACACTTTTTCATATTTTACGGTCATAACAAAACCTCCTATGATTTTATTTTATCATAGAAGGCGATTTTTGCTATTATCTAGTTTTACTGGAGCTATTCAAATAAAAATAATCCCTTTTATTTTATAAGACACTCCATTATTTTACATATTATTAAGATTTTTTATTGCTTTTATATCACCTATAAGTATGGCTATATCAGTTTCTT
>CAJUFV010000269.1 GCA_910585795.1 uncultured Clostridia bacterium
TAGGAGGATTTTAATAAATGAAAACAAAAATTATCGCTCTGATTAGCACGTTTACAATAACCGCCGGCATTTTCAGCGGCTTGCAGACTATCTCCCGCGCGGAAGCCGGACACGCTGTAGCTGTATCAAACGGTATCATTACATCATCTGAAACAGCAAACGCAGGCAAAACAGTTACATTGATACTGCCTGATGATTATGTCAGTAATTCGCTTGTTATAAGCTATAAGGATGCCGAAAATAAAACAGATATACCTCAAAATATCAATATTTCTAATAAACAGTGTACTTTTACAATTCCTGACGCCGCAGTAACCGTGTCATGTCTCGAAAACAATGACTCGTCAAAAATTGTCATTGTTGGCACAACAAGCAACTTTTACGCAAGAAATGATAATGATTTAAAGGTTACGTTTAAAGTTCCTGAACTGGATACAAACTGCTCCTATTTGACAGAAGTTAATGTTCCCTCAAGAGCAAACGCATGGAACGCTAAAAATATGTCTGCCATTATGAACGGCGAAAACTATACCGTTGAAAACGGAAGCATTTCAGTCAGCGGAACCGCAATAACTCAAAATACCGACAATGTTATGACCATAAAAAACGAAAACACTGCCGGAGTTGATTACTATTACAATCAAAAAGGCTTCTACCCTGCAACAGCCACTAATCTTGCCATCCTCACAATTACAAAAGTAAAAATATGGAGTGGATACCGCAAAAACACCTTTACCGGCGAAGCTGTCGACTATAACATCGTATGGAAGGTTACAAGCAATCCAAACGACTGCAAAGGAGCATCACATACAGTTGATACAGAGAATAATCTGGTTACTATAACAAGCAGCAGCGCCGCAGACGCAGGCAATACCTTATACGGAGTATCAGCTTCGATAAAAAATATTCAGCCAAACACTAAATATACTTTAACCTTTAAGGAAAAAACAAACATGACAGACTATTTAAATAATGGTCTTTACCTTAATGCTGTAACCCTTGCGACAAACTCAACAAATACAAACCCGGATTCAACAAAAGATGTTACTTCGCTAAAAAACGGCAAAATAGCCACTTTTCATAGTTCTCTTACAAATGACACAGATTGGTGCGAAAGGACAGTTACATATGTTTCAGGCGAAGGCTTGCCTGATGGATATGATACGCTTCAAGCAAAATTCACCTTTATGTTTCGCGGAATAATCGGTACAGCTCAAATTAAAAACCTCAAAATCTCAGGCGCGGCAGCGCCGGAGCCGACACCAACGCCATCACCAATCCCTGCTCCAACAAAAAATCCTGATATGGATTATACACCGTCTGTTCACACTGACAAAGCAATTGACCGACTTAATACAGACGATACATTTCAATATCATTTTACCGGCGGCACCAATGAGTTTATGCAGACAGGAACCGACTCAAGAACACAGGATAACAGCAGAAAATATGACGCCTATATGTGGGTGCCGAAATCGGCCTCTCCCGATACGCTTCGCGGTCTTATAGCAATCAAGCTCAATATTATAGAAGTACCTTTCACCTATGCCAAGGTTTTACGCGAAGCTCTCGCGGCAAATAATTTCGGTATTCTATTTATTGTAGAATAAAAATGATAATGTTCCGATAGATTACACTGGAGATGGAAAAAATTATAAAAATATTCTTCAGGGCATGTATACAGCTACAGATTATAAAGGCTACAGCCTGTTTACCACAGATAAGTTCAAAACCTATGATGCCAAGGATGCCGCGCAAATAATGAATGAGCTTCTTGCAGGCATTGCTGAAGTCTCAGGATATACCTGCGTAGCGGAAAACACACCTCTCATCACCATAGGACACAGTGCGGCGTCACCATTCGGATACAGAAGCGGAAACTGGGCGTACAACAGAATAATCGCTCAAATACATATGAAAAATGGTATGTGGGGCGACTGTACAGCTTCCTCCAACGCTGAAAATGACGCTCATGGCTACGGAATGGTACCAGGCATTCCATCATTGCAGTATGCCGCTCAATACACCGAACATGCCACAGGCGCGGGACGTGACAGAAGCGTGTGCGACGCTCGGTACCATATCGACCATCAGAGAGCTATAGATGAAAATCAGCTTGTATCACATATTATTGAATGGGGCAGCGGTCACTATGACTGGTCAAACAATGCGAGTGAGATGCTGACAAAATACATCTTAAAAGCAATTGAGTATCGCTTACCAGATATATTTAAAGGCGGCAATGATGAATACAGTCTCAATAATCTTACGGGAAGCGGTTATTTTATGAAGCCATTTGAAAAGGATGAAAATGGCAGAGAACGCGCAGCAGGATATTACCGAGATACTCTACATGGATGACTGTCAAACGGACAAAATAATGCCGGAGCTGTAGAATCGGATAAAAAATCATCTTTCTGGTTCTTTGACAAAGAGCTTGCGGATGAAATAAACGCATTTACCAATTACGCAATTCCCGAATCTCCTTCGGTAAATGATACAACAATTACCGGAAAAACACACTCAGATTATGAACCGTACATGCTTATGAAAAATCAGTCAAATTCAGTAGGCTCCTTACGAGCTAATAAAATCCGAGCTTATCAACATTGACGCTATGACAAAAGACGGTACTGTCCTTGCTGACAATGTTGCGTCTGTAACAAGAAACACTATGCGTTTCCACAATAACAGAGTATACTATAGTACAAGGTTGCCAATATACAAACGGCGCTGGAAAAGCGCAGGAATCCTTTGCTATTATTTATTCTCCCAAAATCAAAAATACAGACGGAAGTATTCAATCAATATTTAAAGTAACAGCTACCGGAATGACAATTCCGTATGTCAGTAAAGGCACACAGCAGGAATTAACCTTAAACACAATTAACGATGTCACACGATTGACGTTATATATACCTCAAATGATACGGATTTACAAAAATATACGGACGTTTATGTTGATTATGGTCCCGCAAAAGCAGTAAGAACAGTAAATCCCTCTGACGGCTCATATTCATGGAAAATAGAAATATTAAAAGACGGGATTCCCACTGACGCACAATATCCGATAGAAGCGAAAATAGTCGCTTCTAATCTCGGAAAATGGGAAAGCGTTACCGGAGCAAGTGCCGAAACAATATTTAATATAGTAAGCAATGATGCTGTGCCAACAGCCACACCATTAACTACACCATCGGCTACCCCATCAGCTACACCATCAGACAGAACTGCTGTCACTGCCGCAATAATAAATAATACGGAATACTCAGACTCGCTTCCGAAAACCGGAGCTTTAACTTCTGTCAGACTGCACCGCAATAATAATGACAGCTTAAATAACTGCCATCTATACACAGCGTTATATAAGGATAATAAATTAACTGGTATAATCCA